>DATNQS010000220.1:0-9548 GCA_036703925.1 Candidatus Sericytochromatia bacterium | reverse complement strand
CTTATTCAGAATGGCGAGATTGCCCTTCGTCTGATGCAAGACGATATGCAGGACTATCAGTTGCTATCCAAGTGGCTCACTGATCCCACAGTGCTGGAGTTTTATGAAGGTCGAGACAATCCATATCCGCTCTCAAGAATTATGGAGGAGTATAGCCCCAAGATTCTACAACAGGAGCAGGTGACACCCTGCCTCATCCTGTATCAAACCCAGCCCATCGGGTATTTACAGTATTATCACGTTACTGAAGCTGATCGAGAAAGCTATGGCGGTTACGGTAGAGACGAAAACAGCAAGTTATACGCCATTGACCTGTTTATTGGAGAGCCACGTTATTGGAATCAAGGCATTGGTACAGAGGTGCTAACAACCGCTTTGATCTACTTGTTTGAACACATGCAGGCTGATCGGATACTCATCGATCCGCTGATCAGCAACGTTCGTGCGATCCGCTGCTATGAAAAATGTGGTTTCACTAAGGTCAAGCAACTACCAAACCATGAACTGCACGAAGGTCGCTATCGACATAGCTGGCTAATGGTGGCAGAACGATCGCGTGAGGCACGATGAAGATTATTGCTTACCTCTACAGCGACCCCTTGCTAGAACCAACGCCCGATCGCGACCTGTGGGGCTGGGAGGTCGATCGCGTCTATCAAGATCTGGCGATCGCAACCGCACCTAAGCAAGGAAAAGAACCCGCGATCGTCCCACGACAGCAATGGCAACAGCTTTTAGAGGATTGTCAGGCAGCACCAGCGGACTATTTGCTGCTGCGTCGGGTTGAGGAATTAGGCGATTCGGTACAGGCAGTAGGCGATCGGCTGGCTGAACTCGAAGCGTTAAGTATCCGGCTCATCGTTACAGAGCAAGCGACTGAGGCAATGCCACCGACATTAGCCGCGCAGCCGATTCTACAGAGCGCGGGCTTGCAGGCAGATTTGTTAAAGCTGTTGCAGCAGGTGCAGCGCGAACAGCAGAGCCGACGCATCCGGCAGGGACACGCACAAAATCGCGTTATGGCGCTGCCGCCACCTGGAAAAGCACCCTATGGCTATCGGCGCAGTAAACATCGCTATGTGGTCGATCGCAGCACTGCCCCAGTGGTCAAAGACTTTTTTGAGCAGTTTTTACTTTACGGTTCACTCAGTGGCGCAGTTCGCTATCTGGCAAAGCGCTATGGTAAAAAAATTGCCGTTTCCACTGGGCATCGCTGGCTGACCAATCCTGTCTATCGGGGCGATCTGGCATATCAAAATGGCGAGCTAGTCAGCAATACCCATGTTGCTATCCTCTCACGAGAAGAAGCTGCCCAAATCGATCGCCTGCTGCGACGCAATCGACGACTGCCACCCCGTACCGCCAGTGCCCCCCGATCACTTGCAGGCTTAGTCGTATGCAGCGAGTGTCGCTCGCCGATGACCGTCACCCGCGTTTCAGCACCCCGGCGCGATCGCGAATATCTCTACCTGCGCCCAACGGGATGTACCCAAAGACCCAAATGTGGGGCGATCGCCTACGAACAGATACTCCAGCAGGCGATCGAACGCATCTGTGAAGACCTGCCTCGCGCTGTAGCAGATGTAGACCTCCCTGATATGGGCACAATAAAGCAACGCCTTGATGGAGCGATCGCTGCCAAGCAAGCCATTCTGGTGCAACTACCGCCGTTGGTCACGAGTGGCGTACTGGATCAAGAAACGGCTGATCTGCGACGCTACAAACTACAGACTGAAATTGCCACCCTTCAGGGAAAACTGGCACAATTACCCCCGGTTAATTTAAAGGCGATCGCCCAAACTGTCTCCATCCCGCAGTTCTGGCTCGATCTCTCCGAGGCGGAACGCCGCTTCTACTTCCGCGAATTTATCCGCCAAATCGACCTGATTCGCCATCAGGAAACCTGGAAACTAAAGCTGATGTTTATTTTTTAGACAGAAGAAGGGGTAAGAGTTTTAAGTTTTGAGTTTTGCCCTCAGCCCACCGCAAAGCGGAAGCAAGCTACAGCCCTCTGCCTTTTGCCCTCTGCCCTCTGCCTTCTACCCTCTGCCTTCCATCCAAAGGAGACCCCCTTGCCCCGCACCATTCGCCAAGCGCAACCACCTCTGGAGTTTATCCCGCCAAAGCTCAATCTTTTGATCGTGAAAGGGTTGCAATGGCTGTTGCCTGCCATCATGCGATCGCGAACAGCCATTCGCCGGGTCGAGGCAACCAATGTCGAGGTTTTGGTTGATCTTTTGCGTCAATTTCATGCGGGGAAAATCCGGTTTTTGCTAGCGTTTCGGCATCCCAGCGTTAACGATCCCTTCTCGATGGCGTACCTCCTCGCCCGCATTGTGCCAAAGGTTGCACGGCAGCAAAGAGTCGCGCTACCCCGACCGATTCATGCACACTTTATGTACGATCGCGGCATTCCGCTCTGGGCTGGTTCGTTTATGGGTTGGCTGTATTCCCAATTGGGCGGCACTCCAATTCATCGGGGCAAGGTCGATCGCGTTGGCTTGCGGTCTGCTCGCGATTTGTTTGCCAATGGCTCCCTCCCGCTAGCTGCCGCGCCTGAAGGTGCCACTAACGGTCATACCGAAATTGTTAGCCCACTGGAACCAGGACTCAGCCAGCTTGCCTTTTGGTGCGTGGAAGACTTACGTAAAGCGAATCGGACTGAAGACGTGCTGGTGGTGCCGATCGGCATTCAGTATCGCTACATCACACCCCCCTGGCGTGAGATTGACCAGCTCTTAAGTCAGTTAGAGGCGGATACAGGGCTGGTAGCAGCGACAAAGCATTCCCAGGATGCTGCCAACGAACGTGTGCTTTACGGACGGCTGTATCGCCTGGGCGAACACTTACTGTCGTTGATGGAGCAATTTTATAGCCGCTTTTATCAGCAACCACTGGCTACGACCCCATCGCTCGATCCAAACGATCGCGCTGCTGCCCCATCAGATCCCGCTATACCCCTTTCCCATGAGGCATTTGCAGTGCGTCTAAATGCCTTGATGGACGCTGCACTCAAGGTCGCAGAACAATATTTCAACCTCCAGCCCAAGGGCAGCGTGATCGATCGCTGTCGGCGTTTAGAGCAAGCAGGCTGGGATTATATCTACCGCGAAGACCTGAAGGCGATCGAGCAAATTTCACCCCTGGAGCACTGCTTGGCTGATCGGATCGCTGAAGAGGCTAGTCACCGTCTCTGGCATATGCGTATGGTCGAAAGCTTTGTTGCAGTCACAGGCAAGTACGTCCTGGAGAAACCTAGCGTTGAGCGCTTCGCTGAAACCACCTTGCTGATGTGGGATATGGTCGCCCGGATCAAAGGTGAAAACCCCTTCGATCGCCCCAAGCTCGGTCGGCTCAAGGCTGTGCTAACGATCGGACAACCCCTCTCTGTGTCCGATCGCTGGCACGACTATGAAGGCAACCGCCGAAATGCCAAACAAGCCGTTATGACTCTTACGCAAGACCTGCAAACAGCATTGGAGCAAATGGCAGTCAGGGAGTAAGGGAAGCAGGCAGAGAGCATCGGTGTCGATCGCGGATCTCGGTTTTGGGTTCCGGCGTACTTACACAAGTCACTGGCTCACCAAAAGCGAAACCTCTAACCTGCTGCCTCCACTGCCTCCTTCGCGATCCTCTCTACTTCGCTGTTTCTTTCACTGCCTCTGTTTTTGGTTTGCCACCTGAATTTCGCACATTCATCACCTTACCGAGCAAATCAAACCAGAAAGGCGCACCCATAGCAATGGCAAGCCCACTAACAACCCAGCCAAAAACGAGCTTTAGTAAAGCGAGCGGTTTCGCTATCAGAAGTTGAGCGATTGTGACAGGATTAACTGCTCCTGGCTGATTAGAAAAAGCTTGACAAGCATTAGCATTAATGTTGAACGCTGCTGGCTGACAGCCAAATTGCCGGGCTAGGTTTTCTGGCTTCCAGCCGATCGGTAAGGAAAGATCTTTCAGTGCGGCATCAGTCTGCTGCTTTACCGCTTCGAGTGAATTGGCAACCGCAGGAGCTGTCGGGGCATTAGGGGCGATCGTGCCGTCAGTCATGTTTTGGTTGAGATAAATGCCGCTGGCTCTGTCAGTGATAACCTTCCGCAAATCTCCATCATTCGAGAGGCGATTGACAATCAAAAAAGCATCTGAGTTAGTGGAGCTTGCCAGTATTAGCCCAATTAAGATGGCTACGCCTTTTGCATTCCGTTTATAAACACCCGAAGCCCGAGACATGGAGTTGTCAAACCAGCTTGAAATCTCTTCACGAAATTGATTGAGATCATGACCCGTCCGCTGCACCTTAGACTGAGCACGTCTGGCAAGAATGGAAAAGCTTTCCTTAATAGAATTTGGCAGCTTTCCTAAGACTTGCTGAATCGACCTATAGGTTTGGTAATTGTTATAGGTTGAGCGATCGTCATTCGTTAAACCCAGCTTTGTAAAAGCAAGATCGATAACAGCATACCGTTGCTCATTGCTTAGTTGTTCCATGCTTTGGCTAATAATGGACGTGCGTTGTTCGCCCCCAAACTGGTTTAAAACTGCGCTCAAAATCTGTTGTCGTTGCCCTCCGCCCAATTGACCTAACGCTGTATGAAGCGATCGTTGCTGTTGCTTGAGCAGATTAGTTTGCGAATTCAAGTTAGCGCGATAGATCTTACGTCTGCGATCGAGGAGCTGCTTTTCAACGCTTTGGAAGACATCAGGTGCCACTAACAAAAATTGCTCTTCTACAGTCTCAGGATACGCCTGCACAATCTCTTTCTCGATCGCCTCTGGATACGCTTCTAAAAGCTGTTGTTCGAGTTCAGGGTTAACCTGCGCTTCTAGTGGCTCTGCTTGTGCAAGCATTGTTTCATAGGCACCAAAAACTTCTCGATGTGTAGTGCTAGTTTCATCTACCAATTGAGCGATTTCAGCCAAACTTGGGCGCAGCCCACCGGACAAAATCGCTCTCTCGTTATTCTCACCAAAAATGCTTCGTTTAAAGTCCCTCAGACGTTTTGCAAAGTAGAGTAAATCTTCATCGCCCGCACCGTCCGCAGCGATTGTTATTTCAGGCTGAGGCTCTGCGGGTGAACCCGTTTCGGGTGAGTAGGTTTCTGGTTGGTAAGACTGAGTTGCGTCTAACTGATATGGTTCCGGTGCATACGCAGGCGGTTGGTCAGGTTCTGGCTGATAAGTATTAAAGCGAGCTGCTTGCAATGCCTCTGGTGCAACAGTAAGTGCAGGAGTTTGGGCAGTCGCTAACGGATAGTTAGTAATGTAAGCATCAAGACTTTCACCCATCCGCTCGACGCAAGTTACTAAAGTTATCTCTCCAGTATTAAAGCCGTGAAGAATTTCATTGTACTCTTCTACAAGCGTTGTAAAGTTAGTATCACTTGCTAAATCTTTGTTAACTTTTTCAGCAAGGACTCTAATTCTTCCTTTCTCAAAATTTCTCACAGGTGCTTCGATGTCATCTGCATTAAGGCTCCCTACAATTCTCGTAGCAAACTTTTCTAGCCTCACTTCTATAAGCTTTTTCGACAGGATTGTCAGCCCCAATCTTTCTAGTAGAGAGGTTGAAAATGTTTCGGGAGCAATGTAGGACGGTCCGGTTGATTGATCAGTGCCAAAAGCACCCTTTCTATTGCTAGGAATGAGCCAGCGAGTGATTTTGTGTGCGCTTCTAGCAACAATGCTTTTTGACTCTTGATTAATATTTTTAAGGAGCGGATCATCGTAGAGTTTATTAACTAGCTCTTTTACTTTTTCTTCTTCGGGGGTAGAGCTGCCACCGGCAAGGAAGACTTCGATCGATTCTTTAAGATGCTTTGCCCGCCACTGAAATAAAGTAGTTAGTAGCTCTTGAAGCTCTGACGCGAGTAAGCTAAGAATCAAATAAATGAAAATTAAGCCAATCGCAATATCTAGAACAAACGGTAAACCCATACAAATGCCCCGATAGTGAGATGCTTCATTCAAGACCACTGTAGATGAATGAGCAAGAACACTATATAGTTCTACGCCAAAAACATCTGTTTACTTAAACAAAATTTAGTGACTCAGCCATCCTATCCTGCGCCTTCAATCTCAAGCTCATAGCCTCAGTAATTAACACCCTGTGGCGCTGATTAACCGCGATGAACAGTTTGATGCAGAGGCAATCCGGCGATCGTCAGTATGAAGCGGGGCGATCGACACACAAACGCCATTAGCTGTTTTACGCTAGAGAGAGCGTGCGAACCGCAATCAAAGAGGAAGCGATGAAAAAAATTAGATTCATTCTCACTGCCTTATTGCTGCTGGCAGCACCTGCCCATGCCGTTGAATATCAGGGCAAGAATTTAGATGGCATCAAACTACCTGCCAAAGTAACGTCCTACAAAACGGGCGGTGAGTATGACGTACAGGTGCAGTTCAAGCAAAACCTTGCTACGATCTACTTCTCACATGGCGGACAAACGACCATTCGCCTCACGCAGCGCATCATCACTGACCCGAACAAGATCGAAGGTATTGGTAAGCTAGGGCAGGTGCATCTTGGCAGCGTCTTCCGTGTGGGACTCGATTTCGATCGTTCCACTGGTGACGTTGCAGCCTCAGTTGTACCCACAACAGACTACCTCTGGAGCATTCGGCTCGATCCAGACAGCCTCAAGCAAGCCACTCAGACAATACCGCAGCAGTCCAGCCAGTAGCCTAAAATCAAAGCATTGCCAGTCTCCCCACGCCTTATGCTGCCGATTATTTACTCTGACGCTTTTTTGCTGCACGAGACAGGTTCCTTTCATCCCGAAAAACCAGCCCGCTTGACAGCCATCAAAACAGCGTTGCAAGCCTCGCCCTGGGCAGATCGGCTTGATTGGCGATCGCCGACTCCCGTTGAAACCCGTTCCGTGATGCCGCACGTACAGCAAGTGCATTCTCAGCGCTATATCGAAGGGGTGCAACGGCTGGCAAAGCGTGGTGGTGGCTATATTGATGCGGATACACCTGTTTCTGCACAGACCTATGATGTAGCGCTGCTGGCGGTAAGTGCCTGGATGGATGGAGTCGATCGTGTGTTGGCAACCGATCAGCCAGCGTTTGTGCTAGCGCGTCCCCCCGGTCATCATGCTGTAAGCGAGATGGGTATGGGCTTTTGCATTTTTTCCAATGCTGCGATCGCGGCTCATTATGCGCTGAAGCAACCAGGTGTCGATCGCGTGGCTATTCTCGATTGGGATGTGCATCACGGTAACGGTACGCAGGCGATCGTTGAGCAACAGCCGCAGATTGCGTACTGTTCGCTGCACGAGTCGCCGCAGTATCCCGGTACAGGTGCCCAGCATGAACGTGGGCTGCATAACAATGTACTGAACGTGCCAATGTCGCCTGGTAGCACAATGACAGACTATGAACCTGCTTTTGTCCAGCAAGTGATGCCGTTTTTGACTGCCTTTCAGCCTGACTTGCTGATCATTAGCGCAGGGTATGACGCAACTCATGCCGATCCGCTGGCTGGCATTTCCTTGAAACCAGAGGACTTTGGTGTGTTTACACGTTACTGTCTGGCACTCACTCATCGCCTTCTTTTTGGGTTAGAAGGTGGCTATGATTTGGATGCGATCGGGCGAGCGGTCGTCGCAACGATCGAGCCATGTTTGTAAGGTGCGTTTGTTACTGCTGTTGTCAGGTCAGCCTGTAGTGTGAGTTTGGCTGTGGGGAGTAGGGTGTCCATGCGCCAGGTTACTCGGTCATTGTGTCAAAACTTCTAAATGAGCGCCTAGCTAAGTAAGTAACTGATCGCTCTGGTCTTCAAGACGCTTAAGTGCAGTACGGTGTGATATTTTTAACTCGTCGAGCCTTTTGCAGACCGCATTACGTAAGAGCGCTGATTAAAACTAAACGGCAATGGATGAGCTGGATACGCGCGAATGGCTGCTGACGAATGGGCTGGGTAGTTTTGCCAGTGGCACGGTTTGTGATGCCCGTACACGCACCTATCACGGTTGGCTCGTCGCAGCACTCGACCCGCCCGCCCAACGAATGCTGTTGTTTTCTCACCTGGAAGCCAGCCTAGAAGTAGGCGGACTCATTTTTGCGCTCGGAACAAACTTCTGGCTCGCTAATCAGGTTGAGAAGGTTGAGCCGTTAGGCTACCGTCTGTTGCGTGAGTTTAGTGTCGATCCTGTACCAACCTGGGTCTGGAGTTTAGGCGATCAGTGGCAGTTGCATCGTCAGATTATGATGCCCTACGGCATGGTGACAGAGAGGCGATCGCCCGAAGCCACGCCGCCTTTTGTCAATCGTGTGCTGGTGCAGTATCGCTATATGGGCAGTCAACAGGCGCTTTTGCGGCTGCGACCGATTATTGGCGATCGTGACTTCCATCTGCACCAGCAAGAAGTACCCGCGCTTTCGTTCTCTCAGTTGATTAGTTCTAATGAAGTTTTTTTGCAAGCGCTACAGGCTGGTCAAACAGGGACACCCTGGAGTCTTTCCTGGAGTCAGGGGCAGTACCATCCCGAAGAAACCTGGTACTGGAGCTACTACTACCCTGTCGAAGCGCGTCGTGGCTTAGATTATTTAGAGGATTTATTCAGCCCTGGTTACTTAACGGTCTGGCTACAGCCAGGTGAAACGGTCACGCTAGAAGCAAGGGTAGGTTTGCCCTCCGCAACTTTGCCAGACCAGCTCCCCACGATCGTGGATTGGACAATGCAGGCAGAGCAACAACGGCTAGAGCAAGCGTTCCAAACCCTACACGCTGTCTCATCAGCCTCTACTGCACCAGAAAGAATGGTGGTGTGGGAACGGCTGCTACAAGCAAGCGATCGCTTCCTTGCCTGGCAACCTGTTCAGCAAACGCCGACAATCGTTGCGGGCTATCACTGGTTTGGCGATCGTAGCCGCGATACCTTACTTTCCATACCAGGTTTAACCCTCACAACCGGACGGTTTTTGCTGGCACGCAAAATGCTCGATCGGCTGGGGCGCTTGTGCTGTCAGGGGCTAATCCCCAACCTGCTGCCTGTTTATGGCGGTGACGTTAGCTATTGCAACATTGATTGTGCGCTGTGGTGGATCGAAACACTGGGGCTTTATCTAGAAGCAACGCAGGATTGGGAGTTTCTGCTGGAGCAATACGAAGTCGTCAAGCAAATTTACAAAGCCTTTACGACTGGTACGTTATATAACATTCGCATTGATGCCTCCGACGGGCTGATCACCTGGGATGATACCAGTGTGCCGCTGACCTGGATGGATACGATCGTCGCGGGTGAAGCAGTTACCTTACGCAACGGTAAACCAGTTGAGATCAATGCACTCTGGTACTCGGCACTCTGCTGGGCTACCCAGTGGGCAACCTTGCTGGCAGATCACCCCGATGTCGAGAATGCCGATCGCCTCCTTAATCTGGCACGACGCTATGACCAGCAGGCAGGTCAGGTAAAAGCCTCAATGCAAAAGTTCTGGAATGCCCAGCAACGCTATTTCTACGATCGCCTGGAGCCAAACGATCGCCTGGATGCCACGATCCGCCCTAATGCTGTACTGGCTCTATCACTGCACCACTGCGC
>DATNQS010000219.1:0-2175 GCA_036703925.1 Candidatus Sericytochromatia bacterium | reverse complement strand
GATGGCGATCGCTCAGGCTCACAATCTTGCTGTCATCGAAGATTGCGCTCAGGCTGTAGGTGCCGAATGGGCAGCGCAAAAGGTTGGCGGCATTGGGCACATCGGCTGCTTTAGCTTCTATCCCACCAAAAATCTGGGCGCGTGTGGCGATGGTGGTGCGGTGACAACGAATGATCCAACGATCGCTGCCACGATCCGAATGCTGCGCGACCACGGCAGACGAGCAGGTGGCTATTATCACGAGGCGATCGGTGTTAACTCGCGTCTGGATGCTCTGCAAGCCGCCATCCTGCAAGTCAAACTTCGCTATCTAGACACCTGGAATGATCAGCGTCGCGCTGTTGCCGATCGCTATCGCCAGATGCTACAGCACGTTCCAGGTCTCGTTCTACCGCAAGAGCCAGCAGGCGGCAAGGGCGTTTGGAACCAGTACACGCTTCGCTTGCTCAGTACTGCGCTACACCAGACGGCATCAAACGATGGTAATTACAGAGATCAGGTGCGCCAGCAGCTACAGGCAGAAGGGGTGAGTTCCATGGTGTACTACCCTCTACCGCTGCATCTCCAGCCCATTTATAAGGATCAAACGCAAGCGTCCAAACCGCACCCGATCGCCGAGCAGATCGCTAACGAAGTCCTATCATTGCCGATGTTTCCTGAAATGTTACCTGAACACCAAGAGCGAGTAGCTTACGCCTTGAAGGATTGCCTGAGCGATCGTGCAGCTTGACGGATAGGAACGCTAGACGGGCAAGAACAAAGCGACGAAATTTGTCGTGCCTTAACATTGCCCCGTAAGGTGAGGGTGCTTGTTAAGCCTGGTCTTTAGAACGACTGGGGATCAACCCCTGTCTTAGCTTAAGGTGCGGTTATACACATGTTACTAGTGGGTCAAGCAGTATACGAAAATGTTTGTAGTTTCGTATACTATAGTGAAGTAAGGCAAAGAGTAAAGCAAGATTAAGAGCTGAACTTTAAACGCGTTTAGCGCTATTTTTGCAAGCAATTGATTTTACTGGGGGCGATGCTAGCACGCTGCGGCGCTACCCTCACCATTTGAGAGCACGTTAGAGAGGTAAGAGCAAGCGTGGGTCAGCATCCCCTTAGTCAATTGAGACGTTACGATGCAGGCGCGATCGCACAGTATTATCGCTATCGCCCCTGGAAAGCACTTTCTCGTACGCTTCATGTTATTTTTTCGTTTCTCGGCTTTTTTCTGGGTCTAAAGTGGGATGAGTGGCAAGGTAACCAAGAGCGTCACAAGCTCAAGCGAGCCGAGCAGTTACGTAATACTCTGATCAGGCTGGGACCAACCTTTATCAAGGTGGGGCAAGCGCTTTCTACGCGACCTGACTTGATCCGTAAGGACTTTTTAGACGAGCTGATTAAGCTACAGGATCAGTTGCCACCTTTCCCAACGCCGATCGCCCTGGCGCTGATTGAAGCCGAACTCGCTCGCCCTGTTAACGAAATCTTTAGCCAAATTTCGCCCCTACCAGTAGCGGCGGCTAGTCTGGGACAGGTCTATCATGCCCGTCTTTACACTGGTGAGGAAGTTGCTGTCAAAGTGCAGCGTCCTAATTTGCTGCCAGTAATTACGTTAGACCTTTACTTAATGCGGCGTGCAGCTAGTTTCTTAGCTCCCTGGCTGCCGCTTAACCTGGGGCATGACCTGGCTCTAGTCGTAGATGAGTTTGGCATCAAGCTCTTTGAAGAAATTGATTACTTAAACGAGGGACGCAACGCCGAAGCCTTTGCAACTAACTTCCGCGATGATCCAACGGTTAAGGTGCCTGCAATTTACTGGCGCTACAGCAGTCAACACATACTGGTTTTAGAGTGGATTCATGGCTTTAAGCTGACCGATACCGAGAGCATCCGCGAAGCAGGATTAGCAACCGATGCACTGATTGAGATTGGGGTTACCTCTGGTCTACGTCAGCTTCTAGAGTTTGGTTTCTTTCATGCTGATCCGCATCCCGGTAATCTCTTCGCGATGGCACCGCACTGCAACATGGACGGCAGCAAAACGATGGAGCAGCCGATCGCTCAGATGGCATACATCGACTTCGGTATGATGGATCAGCTTGACGAGACGGCTAAGGAAACGATCGTGGATGCTGTCGTGCATCTCATCAACAAAGATTATGTTGATCTGGCAAAGGATTTTGTGAA
>DATNQS010000218.1:0-2894 GCA_036703925.1 Candidatus Sericytochromatia bacterium | reverse complement strand
GCAGAAGTCGATCGCCTGCGAACCCATCCCTTTGACCCTGAAACCTTGCAAGCCGCCAAAGATAAAATTCTGGGGCAGCATGCACTTGGCAAGCAGACCAACGCTCAGATTGCTCAGACCTTTGGCTGGTACGAAACAGTCGGCTTAGGCATTGGTTTTGATACCCAGTTTCAAGCACAAGTAGCGGCCGTTACAGTCGAAGCAACTCAGCGTGTGGCAGAGCAATATCTTGTGGAGCCATACCTTTCCTTAGTTGGTCCTGCCGCTGCTGTGCAGGCATGACTGCTAAAGAAGCGGCTTGTCAAGAAATATGTTGCACCTCCATGATTCTACGGAGAATTCACATA
This sequence comes from Candidatus Sericytochromatia bacterium, assembly GCA_036703925.1. GTDB lineage: Bacteria > Cyanobacteriota > Cyanobacteriia > Leptolyngbyales > Leptolyngbyaceae > Stenomitos. Next base: position 2,547 of record DATNQS010000218.1, on the reverse strand, counting down.
AAACCCTCAAGAAGGTTAGAACAACTACTGAATACGGCAACCGTGCCAAAGCAGTAGGCTGTATTACAGAGGGTATGTTCTCGGCAGCTACCAGGGTGCATTCCGGTTAAGCAAGTGTAGACCGTCTTCGCGCCTTAAACTGATTGACTAAACTTGCAACGCCTGGACTTGTGACGCTTACCCCGTATAAGGGATCTACCACCGTTTGAACCACTACTTAAACCATTACACGGGCTGACAGCTGCTTAACGTTGAGCGCCTGAACGGTGCTGTTTGAGCACTTCATCCACTGTTAATAGCCCGAACAGTCCCCGGCTATATCACCCAAGCAACGACATTATGAACAGCGACCTTGCAGCGAGAAACCAAACGCCTGCATCTTCCCGCGAGACAGTGTTTCCTTCTGAGCCTGAGCTTCTAGCTGCGAAAGCCATTGGCTGCCTTCGTGACCCTAATGAAACGCTGGTAGCTGATGCAGCACAGGCGATGGCAGAGCGTTTTCTCCATCAAGGCTGCGAATACTACCAGACAGGGCAGTTTGAAGCAGCGCTAAAAGCATTTCAGGAAGCCTTTTTGCTTTACCGCGATCGCCAGGACGAACACGGGCAGGAGAAAGCGTTAAGCAGTTTAGGCTTAACCCACTACAGCCTGAGAGACTATGCTAGAGCGATCAAGTACTCCAAGCAAAGCTTAGAAGTGGCTCAAAAGCTGGACGATCGTCATAGCCTGGTCAAAATCTTTGGCAATCTGGGCAATGCGTATCGTCACCTCAAAGAGCAAGCGAAGGCAATTGAATGCCAACAGCAGAGCCTAACGATCGCGCAGGAACTTAGCGATCGACGTGGTGAGATGGCGGCGCTCAATAACCTGGGTTTGGCGTACAAAGCGTTAGGTGACCACCTGATCGCAATTGGCTACGAAGAACAAAGCCTGGAAATTGCCCGTGAACTACAGGATGACCAGATTGAGGAGCAAATTCTTAAGAACTTGGGCAATGCCTGTTATGCGCTGGGCAACTACACCAAAGCGGTTGATTACTATCAGCAACGGCTTGTCTTGGCACGAGAACTCAGCGATCGCCGCACAGAAGGACAAGTGCTACGAAATTTGGGCAATGCTTGCTACGCATTGGGTGACTACGATCGCGCGATTGAATACAGCAAGCAATGGTTAAGCGTCTCTAGAGAAACACAAGACCGTCGCGGCGAAGAGCAAGCGTTGGGCAGCGTGGGCGTTGGCTACGATGCACTGGGCAACTATGCCCGAGCGATCGACTACTATGAGCAACGGCTTGCGATCGCCCGTAGGATGAAAGACCACCGCATTGCCGAACAGGTCTTGGGTAGCCTCCGTGTCGCCTACTATGCCCTCGGTGACTACGCCAAAGCCGCCACCTGCACTGAACAGCGTCAGGCACTCATAGGAACTGGCTGAGCGATGTCAGGATATCATGACGCCAAGTGATCAGTCAACCTGCTTGACCACTAGCTAGAATCGGCATTGCAAGGGTTAGCAGTTGTATATAAAACCCCTCGACAGGGATCGGAATCCGCACTAGACTGAAGTTCTAACGTTTAATGCATCGTTCGATACAAATTCATCTAAGGGTTGGTGGGTCCTAGTGCAACTGCAACAACGTGTGGCTGTAAAGCGGGTGACTGGCGCATTCGCATTAATTGATAGTCTAAAGCGCCACGGTGTTAAGCATATCTTTGGCTATCCTGGTGGCGCAATTCTGCCAATCTATGACGAGGTTTATCGGGCACAGGCTGAAGGTGGTTTTCAGCACATTCTGGTACGGCACGAGCAAGGTGCTGCCCATGCTGCTGATGGTTATGCTCGCGCAACTGGTGAAGTCGGCGTTTGCTTTGCTACCTCTGGACCTGGCGCTACTAACCTGGTAACGGGAATCGCAACTGCTCATATGGATTCCATTCCGCTGGTCGTCATTACTGGGCAGGTTCCCAGCTATGCGATTGGTAGCGATGCCTTTCAGGAAACGGACATTTTTGGCATTACGCTGCCGATCGTCAAGCATTCCTATGTCGTGCGTGATCCAAAAGATATGGCACGCATTGTGGCTGAGGCGTTTTACATTGCCACTACGGGGCGTCCGGGTCCGGTGCTAGTTGATGTGCCCAAAGACATCGCGCAACAGCAGTTTGACTATGTACCGATGGCGTTGGATGAGGTCAGGCTAGCAGGGTATCGCCCTACCGTCAAGGGCAATCCTCGTCAAATTGCTCACGCGCTAAGATTGCTCCGGCAGGCAAAGCAACCGTTGCTCTATGTGGGTGGTGGCGCGATCGCCGCCAATGCTCATGCCGAAATTAAAGAGCTTGCCGAGCGCTTTAGCCTACCCGTTACTACAACGCTGATGGGCATTGGTGCCTTTGATGAGCATCATTCACTTTCAGTCGGAATGTTGGGAATGCATGGCACCGCCTATGCCAACTTTGCTGTGACAGAGTGCGATTTGTTGATTGCCGTTGGTGCCCGCTTTGACGATCGCGTCACGGGTAAACTCGACGAATTTGCCGCTCGTGC
>DATNQS010000217.1:0-8932 GCA_036703925.1 Candidatus Sericytochromatia bacterium | reverse complement strand
AAGTCTTCGTAGTAACCTTGTGGTCGTCCTTGGGCATTAAAAGGTACAAAGGCAATTTTGTAGCCAGTACCTCGATCGCGGTTCCAGGAACCCCGAAAAGCAACAAAGGCTCCGTTGCGGTATCGGGCTGGAAACGTTTGACCGTTGTAAAACTGTACGCCCAAAGCGGCGGAGTGCGCCTGAAACAGTACATCTGGAGTACGGGTTTGAGCTGCTAAGTCAGGACGAACGCTACGCCCGTTTTGGACATGGTTTGGATCGAGGCGATCGGGCGTGATGTAGGCATAAGGCCAGCCGTAGAACTGCCCTGCCTGGATGCGGGTGAAGTAGTCAGGCACGAGGTCATCGCCCAGACCATCGCGCTCATTCACGGTAGTGTAGAGTTCGCGTGTTGTGGGATGAAACGCTAGCCCAACGGGGTTTCGCAGACCAGAGGCAAAGGTTTGGCGATCGGAACCATCCAGATTCATGACCTGCACAGAGGCACGTGGTATGGGTTCTTCATCGGCGTTTGACTGAGAGCCGATCGAGACATAGAGCTTTGTGCGATCGGGCGAAACGATAACATTCCGCGTCCAGTGTTGGTTATAGCCTCCTCCTGGCAAATCAGTAATCTTTGTGCCAGTACCAGTAAGCTGCTCCTGCCCTCTTGTGTAGGGAAAACGCAACACAGACGCGGTATTGCCCAGAAAAAAGGCATCGTTGCTAAATGACATTCCAAAGGGAATATTTAAGCCGTTTTGTGAGCCAGCAAAGGTTTTCTGCACCTCGGCAACACCATCTTTATTGGCATCGCGCAAAAGCTGAATGCGGTTCCGACGCGTTTCTGTCACCAGAACGTCACCTGGGGGCGTCAATGCCAGCCAGCGAGGACGGTCTAACCCTTCCGCAAAAACGCCAACCACAAAACCAGCCGGAACCTTTAGCGTTGGTGTTGATGGAATGGGAATGACGTTGGGTCCTTTAGACGCACTGCTGCTAGCGTAGGGCTGCGGCAAGCTGGCAGGGAGAATTTTGATGGGCTGTGGCGAAAAAGCCTCTGTCTTAATTAACTTTGCGGTTGGCGTTGACGCTGCTTGTGTCTGGTTAAGTGACCCAGATGGCTTAGCAGATGCCGCAGGGTCAGCCATTGGTACAGCGCGGGAGGTGTCAGCAGTACGACAAGCAACCAGGGCAAGACCTAAGAATGTTAAAAAAGACAAGCGATACATGGCAGGCTGAGAGACAACAACTGCCTACCACGCTAGCGAATGTTTTTCCCTATGGCACAGCACTGTGAGGTGGTCACCAGAACGTTTGGAACGAACTAAGCTTATAAAGCTGTGGTGACTCAAAGCAGGCAGTGCCAGCGCCAAAGCAATGATATAAGTCAAGCCTGTGCAAAGACAGCCGTTATCCCTTGAACAAGCGACCTTACTAACCCCTAGCCGTTGTGGGAAGCCCATTACATCGCTTTACCCCTTTACAAGAAGGCTAGGGCTGATCCACCTAAAGTGACATCAAACGAACAGAGTGCAAGAGAAACTCCTGCACGCCGTCTTAACAAAGCGGATCTAGCGGAAGACTAGCAGCGCTTTACTGCCTATTGCCATTGTTGCCATCCAACACTTGACGCACGGTTGGTCCGGGTGAATAGCCATAGCCAAAGGTCGCTTGCTGACTATCATCCAAAACACGAGGCGTAACGATGACGATGACTTCCCGGCGCTGGTTTGTCCGGTTTGTCCGGCGGAAGAGGGCACCGAGAATAGGAATGTCGCCTAAAATTGGCACTTTGGTAACATCGGCTCGGTCTTCATCCTGAATAATGCCCGTCAACAGTAGGGTTTGCCCATCGCGTAGGCGCACCTGTCCAGATTCTAAGCGCCGTTCGTTCAGCAGGTTGATGGCGTTGACGCTGCCCTGGAGGTTGACGTTGATAGTGTCACCAATCCGCGAAACCGACGGTGCAATGGAGAGAGAAACAAAGCCGTTGTCATCAATACGATCGACTTTGATGGGCAAGATTAAGCCTGCACGACCTTTTTCAACGGTAATCGTGGTTTGAGTCGAGTTTTCAGAGGCAGTGGTCTGCTGAGTAATGTTAGTGACCACTTCCTGAGTGACGTTGACTGTTGCTGTCTGACCTTCTTGTACTAATAAGGTTGGGTCAGTCAGAATTTTGGCATTACCGCTGGTGATTGATGCCTGTAGCTGGAGAAGGAAGTTGCGTGCGAAGTTAAAGGGAGCGCCACCAGTAGCACCCAGTGCCGAGCCGATCGTACTTAAACCGCTGCCAAGTCCCGTACCGACAGGCGCAGTCCGACCAAAGTTAATAACGGCGTTACCTGCATCCAGCACCGTACGCGTGTTATCAATAATTCCGAAGGACGAATTGGCAGAGAACTGGTCGCGGCTGAGTAGATCGACATCAACGACACGAACGTTGACAGTCACCTGACGACGACGGATATCGAGTTGAGCGAGTTGAGCGAGCGCAATGCCAACTTTTTTCGGTTCACCCACTAGCGTGACCTGGTTCGTCCGCTCATCGCCAGAAATTTGCAAGCCGCGCAGCAGTGGCGTGGAATCTTGATATTCCACCCGTTGGTTCTCAATACGAGACTCAGTGGCAGTCTGCGTCTGTGTAATTGCTGAGGCACCAGCACCGCCTGCCAGGGTGCCAACGGGTGTCGCTACCGCATTTGTCACCAGGCGATCGCGGCTGACAGCACTTTCAGCACCCAACGTCACGAGAAAATTGATTGCAGTCGTAATGGATGCCTGGTTGAGGCGCACACTCCGCACGACAAGATTACGCGCCGTATTTGGCAGCTTTGGTCCAACAAAAACCGTCCGTCCAACGCGATTTGCCTCCAAGCCCGTAATTTGCAGCACGTAGTTAAACACGTTTTGCACTGGCTCATTTTCAACATCTAGCGTTATTCTCGGTCCTTCGCTGGCACCTGCGCCTGCCTGCCCGGCTGCTGGTGCTGGCTGTCCTGCCTGCCCCTGGGTTAACAAATCACTTACGAAGGCAAGGTTCAACCCCGCTGCCCGTGCCAATAACCCCAGCACTTCTCGCGCCGGAGCATCTCGCAAGACAAGACGGGGAACTCGTTCCGCAGACCCTAAATCGATCGTTGTCCCAGTCGCATCAACCTGAGCGGTCGCAATATCTCCCGCTGGTGGCGGTACTGCACGTGGGGCAACGCCTACTACACCAGGAGGTACTAATGCCCCAGATGCATCCCGAACTTGAATCTCTGGATTGGGCAGTAGCGGTGCCGTTGGGTTGGTGGGAACGACTGTGGGGCTTGCTGGAATGGGCGCTGGGGTAATAGGGGCCGGAGCAACAGGCGCTGGGGTAACAGGCGCTGGAGTAACCGGTGCCTGACTAATCACAGTTCGCGAGCTTACAGGCACAGGGTTAGTGGGCGCCGGAGCCAATGCGGCTGGTTTTTCTGGCAAAGGGACAGCGATCGGGGCGGTTGTAGGCGCTAGACCAGCCGCAGCTACTGCTGGCTGTGCGATTACCGAGTACGAGCGGGCAGACGCTGCTGCTGCCCCTGCTCCTGCTGCGATCGGTGTAGGCACCGCCGCTTGCTGCGTACCAAACGGACTCACGCTTAATAAGACACCGCCCTTGTCAGGCCGCACTACCTGTCCCACCGGCGCACCTGACTTGCCAACAACAGTGACGCGGAGACTGGTGGCACTTAAAGGTGCAACTGTCACAGACGCAATGCCTGGAGCGGGGTTATCCTGACGAAAATTCTTGCCGCTTGCTAGACGGAGCTGACTACTCGGCAAATCTGCCGTCCAGCTATTGCCACGATTCACCGCAAAAACCTGGGGACGACTACCCGACTGAGTTTGCAGCGTTACGTTAACACCGGATGCCGTTCGATTAAGCTGCACACCTGTTACTTGTACCGGTGCTGCCAGTGCGGGTTGAATGGCTATCAGTGCGGCTGCCCCACCCAGCGCAATGCTATTAAATCCTAGAGACTGTTTCACGGTTCCTTCCTCACTCAAATCGTTAGATTGCTTGCACAGATGCTGGGCTTGGGCTGTTGATACTGAAAATGAACTGTCACGAAATCAACCTGGTAACGTGCTGCCTTATGACACTCTTTTCATCAGACTGTGACTTTTGTCAGACGATGACTTTCATCACGCTACGGCGAGGGGGCAGGCGCAGGCGCAGCTTTTGGCTTTTCTGCCGCTGTTAAGGGCGACAGGGCTTCTAAGGTGAAGGTTGTGGTCAACTTTGGTTCAGGCTGGCAATTTGGCAAAAATTGCACTGTGTTACCCCGAATCTCAAACAGTCGATTCACGGTGGTAGGGGCTTGCGTCCCGTCACCCACGACAATCTTCACGTCTTTGAAGACAAGAAACGGCTGTAACCGCTCAATATTGCGGAAAATGGCTTGCGTTTGGTTAACATTGCCTTCAAAGACGACATTGGCAACCTCGCGCTTGAGCTTATTGTTTACAAGGGAACCGTAAGCACTATCAGTAATAACCCCTGACGCTTTTGCATTGGGTGTAAATTCTCTCAATGAAGCTTTCCGTGCCACTTCTACACCACTTCTCCGCAATTCGTCAACGTTGTTACGTACCCATGGCGGACAAGCTGCTAATCGATCGCGCTCTAGTCTGGCTACACCAGCGTTGCGCGTTTCGATTTGACGGTTTAAGTCAAGTAGTAGTGTGTTGAGGGTGGCTTCATTAGAGAACAGCGTTAAGACATCAGCACCCTGCTTTTTAGCAGCTTCGAGGTTAGCTCGTGCTTCAGCATCTTGCTTGGCGATCGCAGCTGCCTGCTGTACTTGCGCTTCTTGATCCTGCACCTTCTGCTTTAAGGCGTTGTATTGTTCCAGCGCTGGCTGTACAAAATTCAAGAACAGATAAGCTGCCAGTGCAAGACCACCGACTGCCAGCAATGTGCCGATGATAACGGGTGTCAGCGCAATGCCAAAAACAACTGGATAACTGGGTTCAGTATCAAGATTTGGATCGTTGGGGATAAAATCACCGCCAGCGGTCATGGTTTAATCACTCCCTTACGTTGCAAATTCTCAATACGGGTCACTAAACCGACCGCGCCTTTACGGTCAAGCTCGCGCAATAAATCAGAAGCCGGTACATCGCTTAAGGCTGTTTCAATCTGAAATTCCACTTGTCTGGGCAACAGCGGCAGTTGCTCGGTACGCAACTGCTGCTGTTGAGAGTTTTGCAGCCTGGCTGGCTCAACCCTGGTAGCCTCTCTCTGCAACGTCGCTTTTACAAGTTTTGTATTCTCGGCTTTCAAAAAGTTTGATTTTTGCAGCACCAGTAAAAAGTCGTTGACATCATTGAATGAATTAGCAATCCCCGTCATTTGGAGCACTGACCCAGGAGGACTGACGACTGCGGGGGCAGCGCCTGGACTTGGTGTAGCCTGGGGCGTTGCTGGAGCCGTGGGTACTGATTGGGTAATACTTAAAAGCTGTACACCAGGAGGAATACGATCGCGCATCTCCTGCATCATGGCAGACCAGGGCTTGACCAGATTAAACACGCCTGCCAGCGCAGCCGTTTCGGCTTTGATTTCTTGCGTTTGGGCGTTGATGGCAGCGATCTGCTTTTGCTTAGCCTCCAAGTCGCCGATCTGGCTGGCTAATTCAGACTGCCGTTGCTCAAGGCTTGCGTTTTGCGCTTGCAAAAAGAGCAGCGAACCACCCACTGCCGCCAGCAGAGCGACCGCTACCGCTGCACCAACAAATATCGGTCGCCTACTATCGGTTGAAACTGCCCTTGTTTTCTGACGTGCGCCTTCCGGTTTATATTCCGGTCGATCGTTGAGAAAGTTAATGTCTAGACTGTACATTCTACTTAGCCTCCCGTAAACCTAAGCCCAGCACCACTCCTAGCCCTGGACGCTGAGCTAGGGGCACGTCTTGAGTGACTTCTAACCCCAGCGCGGCAATCGGATCAATTTGACTACTTGGCAAACTTAATCGTTGCGTGAAAAATTCGTCGAGCTGCCCGATCGAGCCACCAGGCCCAGCCAGCAGTAGTTGGGCTACCTCCAGGTTATCGCCCTGATTCAAGTAGAAGTCGATCGATCGCCGCAACTCATCAGCCAGTTCCCCAATGATACGCAGCATGGCAGCTGCACCTGGATTACCGCCTCCCATTTTGCCAGGATTGCCCATACCATCCGCCGGGTTCACGGGAATAGTCATGCTCTGGAGCAACTCAGTACTTCTCGACGGAGGCAGGTTCATCGCCCGCGACAAAGCGCTTTGAATTTGGTAAGTGCCGATCGGTACGGTACGAGAAAACTGAGGTACGCCATCCACCGCGATCGAGATTTCGGTGCTCTCAAACTCGATATCCACAAGCGCTACTGCTTCTTGGGGCGAAAACTGCCGTAGCTGCTCACGAATGGTGCGAATTAGTGAAAAGCTGCTGATTTCTAGCACATCAATCTGCAAGCCAGCCTGCTGAAAGGTGCGGACATAAGAATCTGTAATTTCTTTGCGTGTCGCTACCAGCAAAACCTGAAATTTTTCAATGCCATCTTCGTCAACAAACAGCCCTAGTTTTTGATAGTCAACGTCTGCTTCTTCACGTGGAAAGGGTAAATAAAGCCCCGCTTCTTGGTTAAGAACCATTTCCCGCAGTTCCTGATCATTCAGCTCTGCTGGAATAGGGATAATGCGGGTAACAGTATCGCGCCCCCCTGGCACTGCTGTAGCAACCCGCTTAATCTTAAGTTTATTGTCTGCAAGAGTTGACTGAATGAGTTCAGCCATGCCCGCAGCATCGATAATTTGACCTTCTTGAAACAGCCCCTCTGGCATCGGAACCGTTGCCAAAGCCTCTAGTTTAAACGTCTGACCTTGCTTGCGTAGCTGGGCCACGCTAATCCGATCAGGAGACAGCTCAATACCAATGCCCTTAGGCTTTCCAGGAAGCAGATTTCTCAGAGAGTTAACCACAATGCTGTCTACTCACTTAAACAGTTAAAGGCGAGTTTGCGAAAACGAATCAAGCAGGATCTAGTGTTAGGTATGATACCCAATCTAGTTCAGATCGACCACTTTAGAAACAAAGAGATAAACCTTAAAAAGATTCACCAATTTAGCAGCTTTTCAACAAAGAAAAACGATCCAAAGTCTGCGCTGGGTAAGGATGCTTGAAAGCAAAAACCTTTTTGTCTTAAGCAACCATCATTAAAGCCATCGATCGCAGTCTTGACCCTGCGTTTGAAAGCAATCATACATTGCCCTTACTGCAATAATGAAGGATGCGATTGTCAGAAAAAAGACTTTCCCTCTCTAGCGCTCTTACTTACTCACCAGCGATGGTACACATATTTTGGAGAGTTGATCAAAAAATTTTGGAAAATAGGTAGAGAAAGGAGAGGAGCGAGGGGTAAGGAGTGAGCAGTCAGCAGCTAGAAGGGTGTCTGCAACTCAAAGAGAGCAGGGGAGGCAAAGGAAGCAATGCAGAACCCTTCGAGAAGGATAGAACGCCGCCGCAAAACTCAATTTTTCACCTGCTGCCGCCTCCCCTCACCCCGCCGCAAAGCGAAAATAAGCTACACCATCACTGACAACTCAAAACTTCTCCTAACGCCCCATTCCCTACGCCCCCTACTCCTTCCCCCCATGCTTGACCTCACAAAGCTTGCCCAACAAATGCAGGGCATCAGTCAGCAGCTAACGCTTGAAGCAACGGCAACCAAACAGCGGCTGGAACGAGCGCAAACGCTGTTAGGACAGGCACATCGCCAGCAGGATGTATTGGTTGAGCAGCAACAGACCTGGCGCGATCGCCTTAGCTTTACCGCTGCCGCACCAGTCGAGTCGCTCAACCTGCGCGGCAGTATTCCCGTGCCACCGGCTGCTCACACTGTTTTGGCAACCGATGGGTCTCAAATCGCCCCCAGCCACCACGAAATTGCCTATTGCTACCTCATCAACGTCGGGCGGATTGTGCTGCATTATGGTCAAAACCGTCTTCCCTTGCTCGATAGCCTGCCCGAAGTGTTTTACCGTCCTGAAGATCTTTACGTCTCACGCCAGTGGGGCATCCGCACTGAAGAATGGATGGGCTATCGGCGTACTGTGTCGGAGGCGATCGTACTGGCGGAGTTAGGAGAAGAGATTAGAAGGCAGGAGGCAGAAGGCAGGAGGCAGGAGGTAACGTTGTTGACTCCACAAGCGAAGCAGGAGCCAATGACGTTAGAGGACGGCAGAAGGCAGAAGGCAGAAGCAGCAGGGGAGGTAAGAGAGGACACGGAAACGTGGAGATGTGGAGACACGGAGGCAAAAACATTTCAAAACTCAAAACTCAAAACCTCTCAACTCCCGACTCCCGACTCCGCTCGGTTGAGCGCTCACGTTGAAGCCCGGCTCCCGACTCCCCCATCCCTCGCTATGGTCGATGGCTCTCTCATCTACTGGTTTCTCGACTCGTTGCCAGGGGAGGCGCGCGATCGCATCTTGCCGCCTATTCTGGATGCCTGGGAGAAACTTCGCACTGTGGGAATTCCACTCGTTGGCTACATCAGCGCCTCGCGGAGTGGAGAAGCGCTCAATTTTCTGCGGCTGCAAGCCTGCCCCTACGATACGCCTGATTGCCCCACGCATTGTAATGGGTTAGGCGATCGTGAAGGCTTTCCACTGGCTCATGCGCCTTGCCAGGTATTAGAGCCACTGAAGGATGCAGCACTATGGGCAATGGAGCTACAACCCGGACAGCGCAGCCCCCTTTGGCGTAGCTCTGCCCGCATTCTGGAGCTTTATGGTGACCATCACATCTACTTCTGCTATGTCCATGTCGGTACAGAGATCGCCCGCATTGAGTTTCCTGCCTGGGTTGCTGAAGATGCTAATTTGCTGGATACAGCGCTCAGTCTGACGTTGGCACAGGTGCAGAAAGGGTATGGCTATCC
>DATNQS010000216.1:0-5895 GCA_036703925.1 Candidatus Sericytochromatia bacterium | reverse complement strand
GACCAGGTGCAAGACATTCTGCGGGAACTCAACCTTTCACCAGAACTCCTGGATGAAGCGATGATTCAGTTGCAGCGGAAGGAAGCGCTGGTGGTACAGCAACGCCGTCAGCGTTGGATCATCGGTGGCGCGATCGCCAGTTTGGTGGTTGCGATCGCGGCGGTCACTGTTTTCATGCAGCAGCAAAATCAGGCGCTTACTCGCGTAGCGGTGCAGCAAAGCTGTGTTGGATCAGCACAAAAAAGTTGTGGTATGCCAACATCGCTTGTGCGTCAACGTAGCCCAGAGGTGTTTTACAACGTGACGCTGAAAGATGCGCCTGTGGGTAAAAAGCTTTCCCTCACCTGTGACTGGCTTGCCCCTGGCGGACAAGTTGTAAAGCAAAACCGCTACGAAACGCGCCAAATTGACACACCCATCTGGAATACTCACTGTCGCTATCAGCTTGACCCAACCGCACCAACGGGCAATTGGCAAGTGCGGCTGTTACTTGACGGTCGCGAACTGAGCAACAACCAATTTGCTGTGCAGTAGCTAGATGTGCAGTGGTTAAACGGTGAGTCTATGGGACGTGCGATCCCGTTGCAAGTGCTTAAGGGACATCAGGTGATTGGTTACTGGGGCTTTGGCACGCAAGCTGACCTGGAACAGCGGCTAACAAGCACGTTGCGCCAGCTTGGTGAGCCGTTTGGCGAGAAGACTGTGCGGCGGTGTGGTCGATCGCCTCAAACAGAACACACGCAACACACGGCTACAAAGGATGCAGTTACCTGCGTTTGGGGTGCTGTCTACTGGGGATGGCAGCCATCAGACTGCGACCGTTTACCAAAGGGCACGATCGCTGCTTTATCTGCATCTGGGCTAGGGCAGCGTTCCAGCAAGACTTCGGATGCTTGGGCAAGGGTTGATGACCAGCACTTCCATCTAGGGCGAGAACCCTTTGGTCATGTGCCGCTGTATTGGACTCAGGTAGAACAAGTGCTCTGGTTTGCGTCGCGCCTGAGCCTGCTGCTGCCCCTTGTAGAAGCGCCTCAAATCAGCCTTCCCGCTGCCTATGGCTATAGCTGCTTTTCCTATGTGCCCACGCCACTCACGCCGATCGCTCAAATCCACTCTATTGCGGCAGGCACTGAGCAGAGCTGGATTGCTGATGCTGATTCACAAACACTGCTGGCACCGAGCGTTACCCGATCAATGGAATGGCAGGAAGCGCCAGAACAAATTCAGGAGGAGACGCTTGCCGTTGCTGAACTACGATCATTACTGAAAGATGCGGTTGCTCGTCAAATCACTGACCTTAACGACGAGCCAGTTGGTGTTTTGCTCTCCGGTGGGCTGGATTCATCGATCGTCGCAGCGCTCCTGGTGGAAGCGGGTGTGAAAGTGCGTGCCTACACTCTGGATTTTGGTACAGACAGCTCTGAATACCCCTACGCCGCACAAGTTGCCGCCTTTCTCAATATCCCGCTAGTGAAAGTCGATGCCAGTCCACGCCGTGTCCGTCAGGCTCTCAGAGCCACTGCCCAGGCATTAGATTTGCCCTTTGGCGATGGTGTGACTGTCCCGCTTTTTCTATTGATGCAGGCAGCCAGCCAAGACGTTCAGGTGATCTTTAATGGCGAGGGCGGCGATCAACTGTTTGCTGGCTGGACGAATAAACCGCTGATTGCAGCAGATATTTATCGATCGACGCATCAAGCTAAAGAGACTTTCGATCGACAGTATCTCCGCACCTTTCATCGGCTCTGGGGCTACGAAGATCAGCTCTTCCAGCCTGACCTTGCTGCCCAACTGACAACCATCATGCCGGAAGACTGGCTTCAGGACGCGCTCAATCCAGCCTTTTCTACTACCTTGCTGCATCGTTTGCGCCGGGCCACGCTGATGCTCAAAGGCGCACAGAATATCCAGCCCCGCGCTACCAATTTAGGCATGGCGCATGGGCTACAGGTGCGATCGCCCTTCTGCGACTTACCTCTGGCACAATGGTCTTTTCAGCTCTCTGGTACACTTCATCTGCAAGCTGCTTGCGAAAAGTACATTCTTAAACGCACGGTTGAACCCTGGTTGCCACCCGAAATCGTTTGGCGACAGAAACGTGGCATGGGCGTTCCCTTAAACTCATGGTGCTTCAATGAGCTGTGGCAAGAACTGGGTGTCTGGTTGCAGCCCGATCGCTTACGCAAGCAAGGCATCTGGCAGCCCCATGTTGCAGCACGTATTGCGGCTGGTACCTTTGGCACGCTGCAAGGTCGCCGCATTGGTGAAAGCCTGTGGCTGCTTCTGATGTGGCAAGTGTGGCATGACACGGCTCTTGGTCAAGTACTGCCTGCCTTTTCGCTAGATCATCCCTTTTGGCTGCCGTCTCTGTTAGGGCGGCTCTATCTGCAACTGCAACGAGAGCGTCAGCAATGGTAGCAACTCCGACCCCATGCCCTCCCTTCGCGAACACTCTGGCAGAAACATTACTCGACACCTATGGCTCACCGCTGTACGTCTACGAGGGCAATCGTCTGCGTCAGACCATTCAGCACATCACGCAAGCCATCCCTTATCCCCGGACTCGCTTTCATTTCGCTAGCGTCACCAACGGCAACATCGCCCTGCTGCAAATTTTCCGCGAGGCGGGCTGGGGTCTCCATGCCAATACCCCCGGTGACATCTACCTCGGACTCCACGCAGGTTTTCATCCTAGCCAGATCCTTTACAGCGGCAGCAACCTCAACCGTGCCGAAATGGAGCAGCTTTTTCGCTGGGGCATCACCACACTGAATCTAGACAGCCTCGCGCAATTGCAGTTGTGTTGCGAAACATGGCAAGCGTTAGCGCTGAAAGGAGCGCAGCAGAACGAAAGCGCTAAGGCAGCGCGCGCCCCTTCTGCCCTTCTACCCCTTCACCCTTTCCCCCCTTCACTCTCTCCCTCCCCTCATCTCGGACTCCGCCTTAACTTCCCCGCCCTTACTGGTGATAGCCGCATTGGGGTGCATCCAGATGACTTTCCTGCTGCGGTGGCTTTAGCCCAACAAGCCGGACTGCAAATCAAGGGGCTGCATTTCTATCGCGGTACGGGCACTAATGCGACTGCTGCCTTTACCGAGGCGATCGACACTGTTCTTCTGCTTGCCAGCCAGTTACCCGACTGGAGCTATCTCGATTTTGGTGGTGGTTTTGGCTATCCCTATCATCACGGTGGTGCAGCGTTTGATTGGTCTGAGTTTGGCACTGCTTTGAGCGATCGCCTGACTCAGCTTAATCGCCCGCTTGATCTCATTATTGAACCGGGACGGGCTGCGATCGCGGGTTGCGCGTCCTTACTGGCTCATGTTGTCTCGGTGAAATGGCAGGGCGAGAAACAAATACTGGGTGTTGATACCACCGTTGCCAATCTCTCTGTGCCGTCTGTCCACGGCGGTTATCGAGCCATTGTTACCTGGCACAACGAACCAGAAGGAAAACCAAAACAGCCCTTGCACCTGACGGATGTCTGCGGCAACACGACGTACTCTCGTGATTATCTGGGCAAAAATTGTCAGCTACCAGCCCTCGCAATCGGCGATGTTGTTGCTGTTCTGGATGTGGGTGCCTACGGTTACGCGATGTCATCCCACTTTTTGCATCGTCCGCGACCCGCTGAAGTGTTAATTGAGGGGAATGACCATCGCCTCATTCGTCAGCGAGAAGATTACAGTACGCTTTTGTCAAACCAGGTTTTCGGTAGTGGTGTTTTGTAATAAGTAGTTGGGCGTAATTATTTATAAACTGCATTGAGCGAAGTCGAAATGCTCTCAGACTTATGTGTAGGCAGGTTGAGCGCAGTCGAAACCCGGTCTCTAAGTAGTGCTTAATTCAGCCTTCTTACTTAGGACTACCCTCATCTTTATAGCGCGGGTTGAATTTAAGGATTGATTGCCTGTACAGTCCAAACTGCATTGTCGCACTGATGCAGCCAGCGATTTTGAGGATTGCCCTGTAGTTCCAGATGATCGACCTGGTGTGGGTCAAGCAGCAGGAGGCAAAAATGCGGCAAGGGCGTTGTTGCCTCTGGCACGGCTACGTTGAAGGCTTCCTGAACCGTTCGGGGCTTGCTGGGGTGTGCCCAGGCAAACTGAGTACGAGCTGCATCGGATAGCGACTGCCATGCTGCTTGTCGGGCTTCTTGTAGCGCTACATCAGGGTGCTGATCTTTCACTAACAGCAGTGTGCCAGCCAGACGGAACTGTTCGCGAGTTTCAGGGAAATACCAGCACGCCTCACCCCACGGCAGCCGATCGATCTGTTCTGCTTTTTCATTACGAGCATCAGTAACAAACTGAAGCTGGTTTGTGCCGTCTAGAAACCCCCGAAATACAAGTGTTCGGTTAGCAGGACGCTGATCGGCACGGACAGTTGCAAGCTGTAAATAACGAGCATAGACCAACGCTCGATTGCGATGGAGGGCGTGGTCAAGGGGCGATCGCCAGGAAGCTAGAGACATAGTTAAGAAGGCTAAAGGATAAGTAAAAAGACAGGAAAGGCTAGATTCTACTTTTTGACTCATCCTTTATCCTTTTGTCCTTTCTCTTACGACTCCAGCCACAGCGGTACGTGGTAGCGGGCATCCCGTAAACCAGCATCCAGTTGCTGATAGTCTGGCTCTTTTTGAGCGACCAATGCCCAGAAAGCCGCCGAATGGTTCAAATGGACGGTATGGCATAACTCGTGAATCAAGACGTAGCGCACTAACTCACTGGGTAGAAACAGCAGTTTGCAGTTGACGCTAATTGTTTGACGGCTAGAGCAACTGCCCCAACGAGTTTTTTGACCTCGGATCGATGCGGTGGCAAAAGGTAGTTCTAGTTCTTGGCTGATTGTCCTTAACCAGGGCAGTAAGTGCTTCTGCGCTTTGTCAGTGACCCACGATCGCAGGGCACTTTTACACGCAGTCTGGTCAGTGATTTGTCCAAAAAGGGTTAGCTTTAAGTCAGGCTGCTCGACTGCCCGCACTCTTGGTAGGGCTGTTGGGCAGTAGTCAACCTGCCAGGTTTGCGCGATCGCTTGCAGGCAGAGATGCTGAGGCAACTGGTCAGATCGTTCTAAGCCGATCAGTGCATGACGTGTTTCAATTTGCTGTGTGACGCGATCGATCCAGCGCTGCTTACGCTCCAAAATTGCCGGAATTGTTGTGCGATCGTACCCTTTTGGCACCACAACTTCTAGACTGCCCGCAACCGATATTTTAAGAGAAAGATGCTTTGCTTTGGGGCTTTCCCGCACAGTGTAGCTCGGAAGCATAGCAATATCAGTTCATTGGCTAGTTTGCGACATTCCTATTAATGCATTCGATCGCCCAAGTGTCACCCCTTTTTCTATAGAGACTTGAGCGCCGCTCCACGTTTCAGAACCGCCTATAATCAATGAAACATCTGAGAACTTCGGCTGCCGCATTGAAACACCGACCTTAAGCTGAAGCTTCATTGCCAGAAGTGTTGGTTCGTCATGGTATCAAACATCGGTATACTGATTGACGAATAGAGCACTAGCCATGTTATTGCAACCGTTTGCACAAAATATCACTCTCCGTCCGGCGAGCGCTGACGATGTAGCTTGGGCAGCCCCACTCTTTTTTGCAGCGGGTCCAGCCGTGTTTAGCTATGTCTTCGCGTCACCGTTTGAGGAATCAAAGGCGATTTTTTGCCAAGCGTTTGCCTACCCGCAGCACGCCTTCAGCTACGAACACGCTCAGGTCATTGAAGTTCTCAATCAGCCTGCGGGTGTCATGATCAGCTATCCTGGCTTTGTGAAGCGCCAAGCCGAAGAAAAAGTACACCAGGTAATGGCACGCATTCTGCCGCTGCGTAAGCTACCCAAGATTTTGGTTAATTTGGCAGACCTGACGCGCATTAAGCAAGAGATTGC
>DATNQS010000215.1:0-3030 GCA_036703925.1 Candidatus Sericytochromatia bacterium | reverse complement strand
TCGAGATAAATGATTAGCAATGACGTTAATCGAAAGCATCACGATCGCCCATCAAACTCCTAGCGGCACTTTATTTTGTGGGGATTCGTTGCAATGGTTAGCGACGTTGGACGAGGCATCTGTTGATCTGGTCTTTGCCGATCCACCCTACAACCTTAAGAAAGCAGACTGGGACACCTTCGCCTCGCAAGCTGACTATATCAACTGGTCAATGCAGTGGATTCAGCAAGCAGCGAGAACCCTCAAGCCGTCTGGTTGCCTTTACATCATGGGTTTTTCTGAGATTCTGGCAGACCTGAAGCGTCCTTCTCTGCAATACTTTCAAGCCTGCCGTTGGTTAGTGTGGCATTACAAGAACAAGGCAAATCTGGGTCACGATTGGGGACGCGCTCATGAGAGTATTCTGCTGCTGCGAAAGAGTGCCAGCGCAAAGATCAACATCGATCGCATTCGGATTCCCTATGGCAACCACACGCTGAAGTATCCTGCCCATCCGCAGGCAGCAACCAGCCAGTATGGTGATGGAAAACCCCGCGATCGCTGGTTGCCGCACCCATTGGGCGCAAAGCCAAAGGATGTAATCGAGCTTCCCACAACCTGCAATGGCATGGCAGAAAAGACAAAGCATCCCACGCAAAAGCCAGAAGCACTCCTTCGCAAACTTGTGTTTGCTGCGTCCGATCGTGGTGACACAGTAGTCGATCCGTTTTCTGGTTCTGGTACAACGCTGGTAGTAGCCGAGCAAGCGGGTAGAAACTGGCTGGGCTGTGACCTGAACCCTGAATACAACACTTGGGCGATCGCTCGGCTGCAAAACACTCCCCACCTAACGGATGCTGCCTGGATAGAACACGATCGCCAAAACGCTCTCCGTCGCCAGAGCATTCGTTGAGCTTTATTGAAGTGCTCACCAAATCTTTCTGTAGGCTCGAAGTCCCTATTCAAAAGGAAAAATAGAACGGTTATGCCCTTATTACTCAGGGCGAAACGCACGTCTATCGTGAGACACGACTAGTAGGCTCTCGGTTGAGCGCTGTTGCATTACGAGCAGGATTGCCGCGATGAGGAAAATCGCTCTCATCGTAAATCTCGCCCACCAATTCTTCAAGGATGTCTTCCAGCGTGACCAAGCCGACGGTACCGCCATACTCATCCACAACGATCGCCATGTGAAGACGCTGTTGCAGCATTTCTTTCAGCATGTCTGCTACGCGCTTTGTGTCAGGTACATAGAAGGGCGGGTCCATTGCTAGCGTGACAAAGCCATTACTTTGTTCATCGTGACGAAGCTGATTCAAGTGCTGCAAGGCACGTTTGAGATTCACAATACCGACAATCTCGTCTTTTGACTCTTCCTGCACCGGAATACGCGAATAGCCCGTTTCCAGGCACAGCGCGACTAAATCTTGTAGCGTCGCCTCTCGCGAAATGGTTCGCATGGCAATGCGTGGTTTGACGACTTCTTTAACGCTCAGGCGATCGAGCATGAGCGCCTTATTCAACATCTGATGCTGATCCAGATCAAGCTGCCCCTTACCGCCCAAAATTTCGATCATCAGCTCCAAATCTTGTAGCGATTCGCCCTGCTGCACCACTTCCCCCTGAAATGTGCGAATGGCAAGCTGAGTCACCTTCTCAAAAAGTTGAATCACCCCCAGCAACGACAGCAACTTAGAAAGCCAGTAGATAGGTTGCACTACCAGCGTAAAAATTGGCATGACGTTATTGATTGCCAGCGATTTGGGTACAATTTCGCCAAATGTTAACGTTAGAAACGTAATGACAAAGGTGGCAAGCCCGATCGTCTGATTGCCCAACCACAGACTAAACAGATTGCTTGTCAAAATGGCAGAAAAGTTGTTGACCAGGGTATTACCCACCAGCAGCGTCGTAATAAACCGCCGTCGATTACTAAGTACTAGTGTAAAAATGCGGCTGGGATCGCCCTGTTCCTTGATTAGCGCCTTCAGCTTGAGATTGTCTAGAGCCGTGATGGTTGTTTCTGACCCAGAGAAAAAAGCCGACAGCAGCAACATCAGCACAAGCGCTGCGACATCAAGCCGAATATCTCCCAGAAGCGGACGCAGATCAGAAGCAGCCAACAAATAGAAAGGAGTAAGCAAAGTCACAAGGTGCCTTCAGGCAATGCCGAATGGAACTCGGTGGATATCGTTATTCGTTGATAATAACTTTCCTGCCTGGAGTCTTCCATGCAATTTTGGCAGCAATTGCCAACGGGTCTTGATAAAAGGAACTGCAAGCCTCTTAAATGGAGCTAAACGGCAATTCGTAGAGTCGCGCCGATGAAGGTACACACCCCATATCCCAAGCTCTCTATCTAAACGATGCCTCAAAACCCGCCCTTCTAAACAGCACGTTGCTTAGGCGAAAAGACTCTAGCCCCGATCGCGCATCTGCCTGCCAAAACTGCTCTCATTCTTCAAGATGCGATACGCTGGTCTTGATGCTGTTGGCTCGTCCCAAGCATCGCCCGATCGCCACCCCGCTTCATGACACAAACGACAGAATTTCTCGCTCATCTCAACCCTTCGCAGCGACAAGCAGTAGAACACTACTGCGGTCCTTTACTAGTAGTTGCAGGCGCTGGCTCTGGCAAAACGCGAGCGTTGACGTATCGTATTGCCAATTTGGTACTGACTCACCGCGTTGATCCTGAAAACATTCTGGCTGTCACCTTTACAAACAAGGCTGCCAGAGAAATGAAGGAGCGGATTGAAAAGCTCTTTGCCGATCGTGAATCACATAGCCAATTTGGTAAACCGCTGGATTCGCTGCCGCCTTACGAGCAAACCAAGCTGAAGTCAAAAGTCTACAAAAACATCACCAAACATTTGTGGATTGGCACTTTTCACGCGCTCTGTTCACGGATTTTGCGGCTTGACATTGAAAAGTTTCAGGATGACAAGGGACGCAGTTGGGATCGTAACTTCTCGATCTTTGACGAGTCGGATGCGCAAAGCCTGGTGAAAGACATCGTGACGAACAGGCTGAACCTGGATGATAAAAAGT
>DATNQS010000214.1:0-3526 GCA_036703925.1 Candidatus Sericytochromatia bacterium | reverse complement strand
CCTCAAAACAGGAGTAGATCTCGTGGCCTTCGGTGCTTTGTTCACTTGGGCATGGCAGGAACTGTTTGAGGGAGTCAACTACTTCCGCCGGGCGCTCGGCTTGGTAGTGTTAGTGGGGCTAATCACGCTGAGACTCCACCTGATCGGAACATATTCTTAAAGTCCATTCACCTTTTGAGCCAAACTCATCTGAACCATTTCAAGTTTCTACAGCAACAAGTCGTTCGGTTTGCTCAAAGCATTGAGCAATTGATTGAGATCCCATCGCTTGCTATTGAACCGCTGAGTGCGATGGCCTTAGTCCTTTCCCAGCCTTGCTTCTTGCAGCAGGCCAAACTCACTGCTCGATACGATTCCCAGTGCCGCTTGTCAAGGTGCTGAACTGCTGTCAGCCGAAGTCGATATCGGAGATGAGCCGTTTTCCCTTTAGTGGGACTTGGGTTGCAGGATGGCGATCGCCAGTGCTCCAGCAATTAAGCCCCAGAAGGCTGAACCAACACCCAATAAGGTGACACCAGAGGCCGTCACCAGGAAGGTAATTAGAGCGGGTTCACGTTCCTTTTCGGGGGTTAATGCAGTTGCTAAGCTATTCCCAATCGTACCCAGCAGGGCTAATCCAGCGATTGCCAGCACCAGTTCCTTGGGAAATGCGCTCAAGACTGCGCCAACAGTAGACCCGAATAGTCCAATCAGAAGGTAGAATCCTCCAGCAGCAATGGCTGCTACGTATCGTTTACTTTGATCTTCGTGGGCTTCTCGTCCCATGCAGATAGCGGCGGTAATCGCAGCCAAGTTGAGGGCGAATGCGCCAAAGGGTGCCAGTAGTAGGGTTGCTGTGCCTGTCCAGCCAATCAGTGGAGAGATGGGTACTGAGTAGCCGGATGCGCGAATGACGGCGACACCGGGTACATTCTGAGATGCCATGGTCACCACAAATAGGGGCAACGCCACTCCTACCAAAGCATTCAGCGAAAACTGCGGTACTGTAAAAACGGGTTGTGCCAATTGTAGACGAACGGTTTCTAGATGCAATAAGCCTTGGGTCGTGGCAATTGCCATGCCGACCAGTAGGGCAGCAACGACAGCATAGCGGGGGAGAATGCGGCGCATGAATAGGTAAACGACAAACATGGCGATCGCCATGGCAAATTGGGTTTGCATCGCCGTAAACACATCCAAACCAAACCGCAACAAAACGCCAGCTAGCATTCCCGACGCAAGGGAAACGGGAATGCGATTCAGGACTCGCTCAAACCAACCTGTAAAGCCACACACTGTCATACACAAAGCGGAAATGATAAATGCGCCGATTGCCTCTGCCATTGGAACACCTGCCGCTGTAGTCATTAGCATGGCTGCACCGGGGGTAGACCAGGCGGTAACGATCGGTGCTCGATACCGCAGAGACAACAGAATGGAGGTCAATCCCATCCCCATTCCCAGTGCTCCCATCCATGAACCAATTTCAGCAGAGGAGGCTCCCAATGCTTGTGCTGCCTGAAATACGATTACAGCTGAACTGGTGAATCCGACAAGGACGGTGACAAAGCCTGCAATCACGGCAGAAATTGAGACGTCTTTATGTAGAGTCATGGGCTTTTGAGTTAGCGCATTGCATTGCTGAGAGCGTCAGGGAGTTCAGTTACGGCTGGCACTCGCCATCCGTTCTATCCGGTTCCCATTTGCAGCTAACGGTTATCCTATGACCCTCAGACGTTTTCGTATTGGACAGAATTGCCCTGGTGAATTGGATTTCTGTATTGGCCTGGTGTAATGCCGAAGGCGCGCTTAAATATGCGATTGAAGTGGCTCTGGTCGTAAAAGCCGTGTTCGGCTGCGATTTCAGCAAGGGGTTTGGTGGTTCGTAGCGATCGCTTGGCGTGCATCAATTGCCAGTGCCGTTGATATTGATGAGGTGGCAATCCGACCTGTTGCTGAAAGCTGCGGATGAGATAATAGGGGCTTAAGCTAGCTAGTTGCGCTAGTGTTTCAATGGTAATTGGCTCTGCATAGTGAGCTTCCAGGTAGGCGCGAATTAGGGTAACTGCTCTGGTTTCGGGTTTGGGCGATCGCACCTGTTGATCCGATACTCCATACTGGAGCAGTAAGCGGGATATGCCCTCCAGCAACAGTGACTGGCAAGTCAGTAGCGACGTCGGTTTGCTCAATGAGCGAAATAGAGTGTGAAAAATCGTTTGCAGAGCCGGATCATGAACGACGGGAGCCGAAAAATGGGGTAGCGATCGACCACCACTCAACTGGGTGAGCACCTGTTCCATCAACGTTACAGTGATGTAGAGATTGCGAAATGTCCAACCCGCTGTTGCAGCAGCCTGCCCCGTATGAACTTCCCCAGGATTGATCAGATTAAAACTACCGGGGTAAGCGTGCCAGGTATTGCCACGATAGCTAAAGCAACCCTCTCCAGCCTGATTGATGCCAATTGTATATTCCTCATGCATGTGTTTAGCAAAGGCATGATGGACTAACCGTGCGTTAAAAAGTTCAATACCCGGTAGATTAGATTGCCATAATTGGGCGAACTCTACAGGAGCGTTCATGCCAGCAGGATCGGAAGTTGTAATGAACAGCTTAGCCCAATGATTTTAGGAGACTCACATCTTGCACCTTGATATCTGAATATCAAAACCTTGAGAACAAAGTAAGGGTTGGAGACGAGCGATCTCAAGCAGTAGCAGCAGCGCTACCAACTGCGGCAGGAGTTGATGCCAGGCCACCTCAGCCGCTTGCGCCCAATCAATCACTGGTGCTGATTGAGTAGATAGATGTGCCCAGTGAGCCAGAAGGTAAGCTACTAACGACAAGACCAGCCAACGGTACAGACCTTTGAGCGTTTGTTGACCGAAGCGGTGGAGTCCAAAGCGATGTTTGGCCGTTTTGAACCAGCCCTCAATCTGCCAGCGTCGCTTACCCCACCAAATGATCGTGCTCGCTTTAAGCGCTCTAGTCGAGAGGACAAAACGCTTTTGCCACTGACTATCTCGTTTAAGGTAGAACCAGGCAATCGTCACATTCGTACTCAAGCCTTTGAGCCGCACCTGACCAGCCTTGTGCAACCCTGCTACAGAGCGCCCGTCAGCGAGCAGACGGTCACAGCGCACACCTACAATCAGATGATGGTGCAGTTTGCGAACTCCTTCGATGAAATCAATGCTGCCAAAGCCCGTATCGGCGAGTACCATAACCCGGTAGCGTCTCGTCAAGGACTTGGGCAATTGTCCAATTAGACGCAGTCCTAGCTGAGCAGGAGTGCGGGTGTCTTTGCCCCGATAGACGCGAAAGCTCCAGGGGATACGCCAGTGCCCGACGACCAGATAGAGGATAATCAGATGCAGCCCTCGCTTGCCCTGCAACACAGATAGCAGTGAGGCGAACGACTTGAACTTGCCTCGCTTCTCCAAACTCGTCAGATCTACAATCACTTGCAGCCAAGGGCGGCGTCCGGTTGGGCGATAGCTGAGCAATTGTCTCAGGACATAGGCGCGAATAGCGGCAATTACAGCTT
>DATNQS010000213.1:0-2546 GCA_036703925.1 Candidatus Sericytochromatia bacterium | reverse complement strand
TAGGGTTCCCTTTGCTAGAAATGCAGTTGCTTGCCTTGTCACACGCGATCGCGCAGTACGCTTCTAGAAGGCACAGCACGAAGTCTCTAGCAGTACTACAGAAGTAGTATTGTAATACAAACAAGCTGGCTTGGCAAAATTCCTGATGTAGAAAAAGATTGCTGGCAGCACGTTAGTAGCCCTGACTCTTTGTAAGCAAGGTTTGAGGCTTTGCCCCCCAGCTACTAACTAAAAGAAGGAATAGCTGACCTCAATACGGTTACAACAGTCGATCGCTCACACGATCGACTGCCCCACCAGCCTCAAAATGCCCCTTTATAGCCATCTCATTCCTTTGAAAGCGATAGCTTCACACTCCAGAGAGATGCAACACAGCGCGGACTCGGCGATTGTGGCAACAACTAGAGAACTGATTCCATTTAAAAGGCTTATCAACTCTCTATTCACTACAGGCTGATTGAGTTGAGCTTTCATGGGGACATACGTATGGTGAATGATTTGGGTACGGTACTGGGGCTAAGTCGCCTGCCGCTATGGGTAGCGCAAGTACCTGTCAGTGGAGGAGTCAATACACCTGAAGAGGCAGCATTAGTTTTTTCAGGTCCACAATTTTTTATTGCGTTGATCGCAGGCTTGGTTTTAGCCTTTGCGTTTCAATTATTGTTAACAAATCTTTCGGTTGCAGCAGGCATTTCGTATCTTGGGCGATCGTCTGATTCTGATTCTGATAGCCATGAGTCAGGCAGCCTGGGCGGTACGGTAAAGAAGATTGGTACAGCTGTAGGCATATGGACACTGTTGACGGTGACTGTAGCGCTGTTTTTGGCGTGCCTGTTGGCGGTAAAGCTTAGTTTAATTAACAGTGCTGGTTTAGGCGCGATTGTTGGCGTTGTCATTTGGGGCGCTTATTTCGTCTTACTAGTTTTGTTTAGTTCCATGACCGTTGGCTCCCTGGCTGGTTCAGTCGTGAGTACTGCGGTTTCTGGGTTTCAAGCAGTTTTTGGTACGGCAACAGCGGCGCTTGGCGCAAAGGCTGTCAACAATCAGGTTGTCGCTACCGCAGAAGCTGCTGCCGCTGCTGTTCGTCGAGAATTGGGTTCCGGGCTTGACCCAGCCAGCGTGCGCGATTCGATCGAAGACTATCTAGACAACTTGCGTCCGGCAGGGCTGGATATGTCTAAGATTCGCAGTGAATTTGAGAAATTGGTTAACGATCCAGAGTTGAAAGAGCTTGCGGGCACTGGGTCTCCAGTAGAGGTCGCCGATCGTCTGCGGAGTATTGATCGCGGCACTTTCATGAATCTAGTGAGCAGTCGCACTGACCTTTCTCGGCGTGATGTTGAGCGCGTTGTCGGTCAGCTTGAATCGGTTTGGCAAGCGGTTGTCAACCAATTTCAGAAGCGAGATTCAACGTCAGAGTTGGTGGAATACCTTCGCTCTACCCAGCCTGATGCCATCAACTCAAGTGAACTGAACGCCAAACTCGATCGCCTGACTGAAGAAGTCCGTTCACAACGAAATCTGGTGCAGTCAGGGCAACTTGGGCAAGCACCCAAGCAGGGAAGCGGTCCAATGAATCAAGCGCTCCAGTTTGCCTTCACCTCTCTGATGGGCACAGTCATGGGACGCGGCGATTTGTCCGATCTAAACGTAGAAAAAATTCTTGGTCAGCTCCAAACTGCGAAGGACAAAGTCAGCGACACGACGAAGCAACTGGCTCAGAAAGTGCCAGGACAGTCTTTCAACACCATCAAAGCGGATGTTGAAAACTATCTGTTGAACACCTACTATTGGCACTTCAACCGCGAAACGTTGCAAACCGAGTTTACGGATGCGATCTATGATCCCGAAGCTGACCCTGTAACGGTGCAACGACAACTGGAAGAGTTGGATCGCGCCTACTTTGTTGAGGTGCTAACGCAACGCAGCGACCTGACACCGTCTAGAGTGGCAGAAATCGCGGAGCAGCTTGAAGCTATTCGTCTGTCAGTCTTGAGTACAGTACGGGCGGCAGCGGCTCAGGAGCAAGCGAGCGATACGCGGAGTCGGGTAGAAAACTACCTGCGATCGACCGGCAAGGATGAACTCAATCCTCAAGGCATTGAGCGCGACTTCCGGTTGTTGCTCGACGATCGTGAGGCTGGGTTTGATGCTCTGCAAAGCCGTTTGAGCCAATTCGATCGCAATACGCTGGTTTCAGCGCTTGCCCAACGGCAGGATATGACACCGGCAGAAGCTGAGCGCATTGTCAGCCAGCTTGAAAGCACTCGTGACAATGTGCTGTCGTCCGCCCGTGAGGCACAAGAGCGAGTGAAAGGGGAGGCTCTGGCAGTCCGCGATCGCGTTGAAACATACTTACGGAATACCAATAAGGCAGAACTCAGCCCTGAAGGCATCAAACGCGATTTCCGGCTGTTGCTGGACGATCCGCAAGCAGGCTCGTCTGCGTTACGCGAACGCCTCCGCCACATCGATCGGGATACTCTTGTGCAACTCCTTGCCCAGCGGCAGGACATGACACCAGAGGAAGCCAATCGCGTGGTCGG
>DATNQS010000212.1:0-4063 GCA_036703925.1 Candidatus Sericytochromatia bacterium | reverse complement strand
TAAGGTCAAATTCGCGCACAAACGGCGGAATGCCATCCTTTGTGATACCTTCGCTGGAAATAAAGACGGTTTCTAGCGGCGACAGTGCAATGCCTTCTGGGTCGATCGTACCTTTTGGATAAGGGTTGCCGTCCTCACCCATGATTGTCGTCACAGACTCGATCGCCACCTGCTTGATTCGTAGCGCTTCCGCATTCGCACGATCCAAATCCAGTTTAAGCGTGTAGAACCGGGCGGGCGCAAAGTCGCTGCGATCGTCTGAAAGGGCATAGAAGCGATCGCGCTGGCGATCGTACGTAATGCCCGACAGCCCACCCACGCGAGTCCCTTTAAAAGACTGCTTTGGTAACTGATAGTCGCCTAAAAAGTCTACCGACAGATTCAAAAATAGCCGATCCTCGGCGCTTACTTGCGGCAGGTCGCAACTTGTTAAAAGTGGCATGAGCGCCAGCAGGAGGGCTAGCAGACAAGATGTTAGGTTGAATCGCCGATCGCTCACAGTCTGTCTCTCGCTTACCAATAGATACACCTGAATTATGAGTGATCTTGCGATCGTGGTGGGTTTGACGTGTGACTACGCCAAAGTAGCCGAGCCTTTTTAACAAGACTTCTAGAAGTTGAGTAGACTACCGATGGCTGTTCATAACGAGGCGGTTATCATGATGCCATCGGGTTTTTAGGTTGGACGGTAAGTCTATGTTAAAGGCGAAGCCATCTAAGCCCGCTGATCAGGGGCATCATTGTGCCCCATGCTGATGCACCCGACCGCCTCTTTAACAGAGCGCCGAGTACGGCATTTTTGATCGCACTTTAACAGTCAAGGGGAATGTAGCCGCCGCGTGAAACTAACCAGTCTTTACAACAATGGCATTAGCAGCGTCGTGCTGATTGGCACGCTTCTCCAGATCAATGCAACGCTGGCTGATCCATCCAAGTTTGTTCCGCAAGCAACGGCTGACCTTGCAAGCACCGATCGCGTCAGTCTGAATGCCAGTAGCAGCAACAGCGTTTCTGGTACTGCCCAAACGGGTAGCCAGATATCATCAATCCTGGCGAATGCTGCAACAACCATTGCAGGTAGCGGCAAGGACAGTGCCGATGCCACCAGCAAACAAAACGCTCGCTCACCGCTAGGCATCAATCTGGCTGGAGTGACGAGCTACAGTACAGAGCGCCCGTTTGTGGACGTGTTTAAAACCTCTCATCCCTGGTTTTCTAATGCGGAGGGTAAGAGTTGGGCACAGGGAGGAGATTTAGCACTTACTGCTGAGGGCTGGGTTGCGTCTCTACGATCGGGGCAATATGCAACGACAGGTTTGCTTGATGGCGATCGGCGCTATCCCACCGGAAACTACACGCTGCTGTATGACGGGCAGGGGAAGATCGAGATTCGTGCGATGAGCAACAAAGGACTGACCACCGTGAGCGAAGCACCGGGTCGATCGGTGTTTAAGGTCACGACTGAAACTGAAGGTCTTTTTGTTCACCTGCGTGAGACGAATCCAGCGAATCCAATCCGGAATATCCGGTTCATCATGCCGGGACACGAAAAAACCTATCAGACACAACCGTTCAACCCACAGTTTCTCAAAGCAGTATCCAGGTTTAAGTCCATCCGCTTTATGGATTGGCAGAAGGCAAATGGGTCTAAGCTTGCCAACTGGTCCGATCGCACCACACCCCTTTCTGCGACCCAGGCAGTGGAAAACGGGGTGGCGCTGGAGCATATGATTCAGCTTGCCAACACGCTACAAGCTGACCCCTGGTTCACGATTCCCATCAGAGCGAGCGACGACTTTGTGCGTCAATTTGCAACGCTGGTACGTGACAAACTCGACCCTTCGTTAAAAGCCCACATTGAATACTCGAATGAAGTCTGGAACTTTAGTTTTGAACAAGCGAGCTATGTGAGAGATCAAGGGGTGCGGTTGGGGCTAGACCGCGACCAATACCTTGCTGGCACAAAGTATTACTCACAGCGATCGGTCGAGATTTTCAAAATCTTTGAAACTGTAATGGGTGGGACGAGTCGCATCGATCGCGTCTTGGCAGGGCAATCAGTTAACACCTGGTCTGGCAATGAAATACTTGCCTGGAAAGATGCTTATAAGCAGGCAGATTCCTATGCGATCGCCCCGTATTTTGACGGGAGAGAAACGCTGCTTAATGCAGAGAAAGGTGCCCAGATTGCCCAAATGTCGCAGGATCAAGTACTCGACATTCTTCAAGCAGACATTAGGGGCAAGATTAAGGATGATATGGTCTCTAATGCGAAGCTGGCTCGCAAGCATGGAGTACAGCTTAAAGCGTATGAAGGGGGGCAACAGCTTACAAGCTTCCAGTTTGAGGGTTACGAACCTCAAATCACCAAACTTTACACTAATGTCAACCGCAATCCTCGCATGGGCGACCTGTACACGGAATATCTCAACACGTGGAAAGCCTCAGGTGGCGGACTTTTTAGCCACTACAGCGATATTGCCCCGCCTAACAAATTCGGGATGTGGGGCGTGTTGGAATATCTCGGACAAGATCCAAAAACAGCTCCCAAATACCAGGCGTTGATTCGCTACATCGACGCGAACCCGACTTCTAAGTAAAAACGGCTGAGTCAAGACTGCTGAGTAAGGCAGAAGGCAAAACATTAGCCGCCCTCTGCCTAACGTGCTACTTCAACCGCGCTTCCGCCGCTTTTAGCATGACTCTAGCGTCGGCGTAGACGGTGGTGCCCACTTTTATCTCTTTGAGCTTGTCTACAATTTC
Organism: Candidatus Sericytochromatia bacterium; assembly: GCA_036703925.1. Classification (GTDB taxonomy): domain Bacteria; phylum Cyanobacteriota; class Cyanobacteriia; order Leptolyngbyales; family Leptolyngbyaceae; genus Stenomitos. The sequence continues at coordinate 1,300 of DATNQS010000212.1, read as the reverse complement.
GTGTAGTTGTCTCGCCTGTGGCGGGCTAAGGGCTTTGGCGTTACTGGGGATAGAGTCAAACAAATAGTTTCGTAGCTGTTGGGCTTCCTTAAAGGCTCGTGTGGATGCTTGCTCTGTTTTCAGTCGAATCTGCACATAGCTGAATCGCTTTTCGTAATTTGCAAGCAGCGTTTGAGCTTGCCGATAATCAGGGTCTTTAAAGTCAATTGTTTTCAGACGATCGATCGCAGTTGCCCACTGCTTTTGATTTTCCTCCCACTCAATTTCGGTATGGGGAACCTTTAAATTCAACTCTTGAGCCGTTTTGGCAAAGATCTTGGCTGCCTCAATTAAGTTACCTGTCTGAGTGCTGCCAAGCGCCAAACCGGATACCTGTTGAAAATCTCGCTCATACGCCATTAATTTTGGTTGTGCCATCCGAGCCGCGAGAGTCTGATCAGGAATTTGGTGAAGCTGGTCGATCGCCTGCTGCCACTGGGCAATTGCTGCCTGCTGTTCAGCAGCGTTGGGCGCTTCCTGATACTGCTGCTTGGCACTACCTAGCAATTGGTCGGCTTGATTAAGCTGCGTTTGGGCATTCTTTTCCTGAAACAGCTTGGCATCCATCCGGGCAACCTCTTTACGGGCACCCTGAAACTCATCAAGCGTAAAGCGCCAACTGCACTGAAACAAGCCGCAGTACGTCCGTGGATAATAGCCTAAAAACCAAACAGGTAAAGCATCCAGACTTTTCTGTGCGGTTTGCACTTTAGTGGTGCCTAGCTCTAAATCGGCGGCGCTGGTGGCTCGATTGACCAGTTGGTCTGCCTGCTCGGTAGTGGCGATCGCCTGCCGATAGTTTTTATCCATGCTCATGAAACTGGGCATCAACACAAGTGGTGCGACTCGCGCGACCGTCCAGCGAATCGGGGGATAGGGCAGATTGAGCACCCAAATGCTTCCAGCTAGCCCTGCGATGCCAACCAATACTGCCGAGGCTAGCTGAAACCGATTCGCAGTCGGAGACGGGCAATTGGCGCGCGCTGCCGCTTTCAAAACCTTTTCGCTAAAGTCGGGAAACAAGTCGCCGATCGCATCCCGTAAGTCTTCCAGCGTCAACGGAGCGCCTGTGTTTCCCTGAAACCGTTCTAGCCGACGCAGGGCAATATCTCGCTGCACTTTCCCGACAGGATCATCAGCACTACAGCGCAAAATTTCAGCTTTGAGAATCTCGAAGGCACGCTGGTTAAGACGAGACATAACGTTTATGGGATGGCCGATTGAATGGTTTGTCAGCCAGTAACTTCATTGCGGGACGAGC
>DATNQS010000211.1:0-2880 GCA_036703925.1 Candidatus Sericytochromatia bacterium | reverse complement strand
ATTCATCAAATCGTGCAACTGATTCCTGATGCCTGGTTAGTAGACTCACCCTTTAGCGACAGCCGCCAACATCGAGATGCCTACAGTGAGTATTTGCTGAGACGATTGGAGCTACCGCGTGTTTTTCTAGAGGAGGCGCTCCATGCACGATCGCTTAACGTATGATTACGCCATTATTCGCGTGGTGCCAAAGGTAGAGCGCGAAGAGTTTGTTAACGTCGGTGTCATCGTTTCATGCGCTAGCAGCCGCTTCCTTGAGGCTCGCATTGAACTGGATAAGCAGAGACTGTTGGCGATCGATGCCACGCTCGATTTAGCGACGATTCGAGACTATCTAGCCGCTATTCCAATTGTTTGTGCAGGCGGTGAGCCAGCTGGCTCGATTGGTCAACTGCCGCAACGGGAGCGCTTTCACTGGCTTGTAGCACCCCGAAGCACCATGATTCAAACATCGCGGGTACATACAGGACATTGCAACCACCTGCCCACCATCATTGAACATTTGCTCAACACAATGGTACGACCGTCGCGCAAGCACTCGGCAATGGTAACGGAGTCAACAGGAGAGTACGAACAGCCGGACTAACATCAGTGGCAAATGTTTCGGATGATACATTCTCAAGCGGAGCGATCGCCTTAATTGGAAAGCAGAGCCGCGATCGCTAACGCAGTCGTGCCAGTGTCACAAGGGGCGGTGTCTAACAGCCATCATCCCAAAACCGTCATCCTAAAACCTTTAGTGGTTTGCTTCCACATGGCTCGTGTTTTTGGCAAGTCCTTGTGAAGCAAAAATGCTGCGATAGAGCGCGCTAACCAATGTCCCCTGATCAGTTAAAGTCCATAAAGTGTATGAATCAACCTGTTAAAGGCAACGCTATGTCTTTTGTCGATCGCTCCCTTGCTCTCACACACCGTTTTGGGTACGTTGCTGCACTTGGGATGCTCGTCGGTGCGTGCAGTAGCCCTACCCCCACTGCTTCTCCCTCAGCTCAAGCAAGCGGCAACGCCTATACCGTTGGCATGGTCATCGTTGGCCCTAAAGATGACGGTGGGTGGAACCAGGCACAGTACGAGGGGATGCAGGAAGTGGTACAAAAGGTGCCAGGGGTCAAATTTGACTATGTTGATAAAGTCAACCCTGCCGATCGTCCCAACGTAAAGGGTACACAAGTCGCCGATGAACTGATTGGCAAAGGTGCCAAACTTGTGATCTTCAACTCCGACGACTTCAAAGACGATGCCCTGGAAACAGCTAAGAAACATCCAAACGTAACCGTAGTCCATGCCTCCGGCGACTATGCATGGAAAGACGGCAAAAACTTCAAAAATCAGCCGAATCTCACCAACATCATGGGGCGCATGGAATATGGCAAGATGATGGCTGGCTGTGCTGCCGCATTGGGCACTCAAACGGGCAAAATTGGCTATCTTGGTCCGTTAATTAACGATGAAACCCGTCGCTATGTCTCGGCAGCCTATCTTGGTGCCAAATATTGCTGGGAAAACTACCTCAAAAAGAAGCCAGCCGATCTGAAGTTTAAAGTGACTTGGATTGGCTTCTGGTTCAACATTCCTGGTGTGACGCTTGACCCCACAAAGGTAGTAAATGACTACTTTAACGGCGGGTATGATGTGGTGATGTCGGGTATCGACACTCCCGAAGCCGCTACTGAAACGAAAAAAGCAGCGGCAGCGGGTAAAAAAGTGAAGTATGTTCACTATGACTTAAAGACAGGGTGCAACCTCGCTCCCGATGTTTGTCTCGGCGTACCCTACTACAACTGGGGTCTGCCCTACACCGATGCCGTCAAGAAAGCTAAGGACGGTAAGCTCACCAGTGAATTTGTCTGGCTAGGACCCGATTGGAAAGACATCAACAGCCCTGACTCGATGATTGGCTTCTTACCTGGTAATGCACTGGGAGAGCAAAAGGCGACGATCGACACATTTACGAAAGGGCTAGGCGATGGCAGCATCAATCCTTATAAAGGTCCTTTGAACTTCCAGGACGGTTCAACGTTTCTCAAAGCGGGTGAAACGGCTACTGAGCAACAGATTTGGTATATGCCGCAACTACTAGCGGGTATGGAGGGGCCGAGTAAGTAGCAAGTAGAAAGGCTGAAGCATGAAGGCTAAAAACTTTTATCCTTTAGCCTTGATCTTTTAGCCTTTTCCATGCCCCTTCGTCGCTTTTGCTATGAAAGTCGAGCTACAAAATATCTGCAAGCGGTTTGGCACGGTTCAGGCGAACGATGACGTTTCGCTGACTGTAGAGGCGGGCAGCATTCATGGGCTGCTAGGCGAAAATGGGGCGGGAAAAAGTACGTTGGTGAAGGTGCTAAGTGGCTTTATTACTCGCGATCGCGGCACGCTTCTCCTTGACGGCAAGCCTGTAGAGGTGAAAACACCTGCTGACGCGATCGCGGTTGGCATTGGGATGTTGCACCAAGACCCGCTCGATTTTCCGCCACTATCGGTGCTGGACAACTTTTTGGTGGGCAAGTCAGGCAGTCTCTTTACCAACCGACGGCAGGCATTCAGAGAGTTTCGACAACTGGCGACGCAGTTTAACTTTGCCCTCAATGCTAACGAGAAAGTCAGCAATCTCACTGTGGGCGAACGGCAGCAGCTTGAAATTCTGCGCTTGCTGTCATTGGGTGTGAAGACGCTGATTCTGGATGAGCCAACTACCGGCATTTCAGCCTCCCAAAAGGATGAACTCTTTGCTGCTGCAAAAAAGCTGGCAGCTCAAGGGAAATCGGTTATTTTTGTGTCGCACAAGCTGGAGGATGTGAACGCACTGTGCGATCGCGTGACCGTCATGCGTCACGGGCAGGTCGTTGGCAATTTGGAAATTCCCTGCCCTGACGAAACCCTGGT
>DATNQS010000210.1:0-2171 GCA_036703925.1 Candidatus Sericytochromatia bacterium | reverse complement strand
TAAACGAGGTGCCGATTCAATTTGGTATTGCCGATACGACGGCTCACTATCATGTGCCACTGTTGGCTTCGCCCTGGTCGTACAGCACCTATCGAGGGAGCTAGGTGTTGCAGTCAGCTGCTTCAAGTCATTGCCCTGGATTGGTTAGGGTTTGGCGATTCGGCTCGTCCCGCGATCGCCTATCAACCAGCGGTCTATCATCAGCCTTTGCAGTCGTTTGTACGGGATGTGTGCGATCGCCCGATCGTTGTCATTGCAGCAGGACATGCGGCAGGTTATGTAATGGAGGCAACCAGCACGATACACTCTGGGCGCGTATCGTGCTGGTTGCTCCAACGTGGCGTGGTCCGTTGCCAACTATGATGGGTAAACAAAAGCCCTGGTTTGCTACCATCCGACAAACGATTGGCACCCCACCCCTGGGTCAAGCACTTTATAAACTCAATACCCTGCGGTCATTTCTGAGCTTCCTGTATCGTCGGCACATTTACACCAATGCCGCCATACTGACACCCACCTTTATTGAGCAGAAATATCAGATTACCCAGAAACCAGGTGCTCGGTTTGGCCCAGCCGCCTTTGTCACGGGAGGCTTAGATCCAGCCACCAAACGCGAAGACTTTCTGAAGCCGTTTCAAAGCTTAACAGTGCCGCTGCTGGTAGTCATTGGTGAACAGTCGCCACCAGCTTCTAAAGCTGAAATGGAGTCTATAGCCTCACTTGCCAGCATCCAAAGCCAGCATCTTCCTGGCTCTTTGGGTCTGCATGAAGAGTACGCCTCTGAGGTTGCTGCGCTAGTGCTGCCGTTCTTACATCAGTCGCAAAAGCTGACGCCACATGACTTGGATCGCTATGCTATAGTTTCCCTACAGGATTATCTTCGGTCGTGTAATTCGTTTTTGTTCATTGACAAGCGTTTCTCCGAATGTAACTCTCACACACACTGAAATTTGGAGACAATCCATGTCAATTTATGTTGGTAACCTTTCGTACCAGGTTACTCAGGACGACCTTAAGCAAGCCTTTGAAGAGTACGGTACTGTTAACCGAGTTCAGCTTCCCACCGATCGCGAAACAGGTCGTCTGCGTGGATTTGCCTTTGTAGAAATGGGCACCGAAGAAGAAGAAGCGGCTGCGATCGAAGCCCTTGATGGTGCTGAATGGATGGGTCGCGACTTGAAAGTCAACAAAGCGAAGCCCCGTGAAGAGCGTGGTTCCTCCGGCGGTTGGGGTGGTAATAACCGTGGCGGTGGCGGCGGTGGCGGTGGCGGTGGTCGTCGCTACTAAGGCGCTACGCACAAGTTTTTGATTTCAGAGTCTCTGGCAGATGAAAGCAACGGCTCTGCTCTGCTAGAGACTTTTTGTATATGCTCCAGCTACTGAACTTCAGAAGTGCCGCTTTAGACTATGGACTAAATGATATCGCCCCGCAGGTTGAAAGCTTCTAGCCTGCAAAGCCTTTTACCTTCAGTCCCTTGTCTTAAAGTTCAGTAGCTTGCAGCGACCTGTTCAACCGGAGGACAAGCATGACCCAGATCGTAGTTGGCGAAAATGAAGGCATTGAGTCTGCCCTACGACGCTTTAAGCGTCAGGTTTCTAAGGCAGGCATTTTTCAAGATATGCGGAAAAAGCGACATTTTGAAACCCCGTTAGAGAAAGAGAAGCGGAAAGCGATCGCCAAGCATAAGCAACGCAGACAGCGCTCTCGCTACTAAAACACGCAGGTTACCGAGTGCTCCAGGCTGCAACCTGCTCCAAGCATCACGACTTTTAGTTAAGATGGAGCAGGATGCCAACCCTCTCTGTATTGGTTGGAAATGGAGCTAGTGTAAGGCTAGTGCAGGCGAGATCGTTGCTAGCTTTCACTGAGTAGCCTAAGCTGCTAGCGGTTAGGTTCGTGCCGACTAACAGCACGCATCGCAGCTTTGCCTCTGCATCGTAACGTTGATTAAATGCCGCCGTCTTTACTTGCACTAAGCCACGCTTATCTACCCCTTCGGTACTCCTAAAAAGGTAATGATAGCTATAAACTCTTCCAGATCAGGCTTTCAGAACTTAAAGCTAACTTTGTAGACCTGAAGTAGCTCGACCGTTTTCACGTCTTTGCAGCAACCCATCCAGGAGCGCAACGAGAGCATCAGCACTGTGGCTTCTGTCTTAGACTGATACTT
>DATNQS010000209.1:0-3075 GCA_036703925.1 Candidatus Sericytochromatia bacterium | reverse complement strand
GCCTCGATACACTGCGCCTGCTGCGTGATCTGCCTGGATATCGATCACGAGGTCTGCCCATCCAGGTTCAACTACTAGCGGTTTGATGAGCAACTCAGGATGCAAGGCTTTCCAAAAATACTCAACGAAGACATCAATTTCGGCATCGCTCATACCCGGTTTGCCACTGTCTCGCATTTGCTGTTCTGCCTGCTTACGCCACTGTTTGCTAAGGCGATAATTAACGGGGTACAGCACAATGAGGCTGTCTAACCGTTGCCATAGTGGTAAATAGTCAGACAGTTTTGTATTCATGTCACGAGCAAAGGCACGATCGCCAGCCGTTGTGATGGGTGCGATCGCCTGCTCAAAAACGGCTGGATCAACTGGATGAACGCCTACAAACCAGCCTTCAAACAAGATAATATCTGCACCAGAAACCAGGGTCGAAGCTATTCTGTCGCCTGCGCCATCGTGTAGTGCTTTGTCAAAGCGGGGAAGCGCGATCAGTTGCTCAGGCGTTAACTGGCGCAAGGCATCCAATGTCTGTAGCCCCAACTCAAGATCATGGGTTCCCGGTGGACCACGCCAGAGAAAGCGAGGGTCACGCTCTCGTAGGCGCAAACGCTCGTCATAAGTCTTGTAAAAATCGTCCAGAGAAAGGCTGATGGTCTTATAGCCGCATACTTGCAGTATCAACACCAGGATTGCTCCAAGCGTTGTTTTGCCAGTGCCCTGCCCGCCTAAAATGCCCTGTACCCAGGGGCGATCGACGGCTTGCCGCCGAGTTTTTAGCCACACTGCCAGCGGTAGCCACAAATGCCACAGAGTTTCAATCACGTTGACCGAGAGACTCACATGACGTTGGCAAAACTGCTCGATGCTTGGATAAACAGCCTGGAGTAAGCGCGATCGCGTCTGCAAAGTAGTGTGAATAGTCTCGGCTGTGATGCCAAACGCGATCGCGCGCCTCGTATCTTGCAACATCGCTGCTTCTAGCTGCCGCCACTCTCTTTGCGTTAAGGACTCTCCTACTGCTAGTCGCTCAACCAACTCATTAAGTACCGCTTGAGAAGTCATTTCAGAAGCTATGTAGTTAGGGCTTAAGTGCTGACTAAAGCGAGATCTTAGCGTTAGTTCTGACGTAGTGGCTTCTCCAGGCAGCAGTCTAAGCTCAAAGAATCCTCAGCTTAAAGAACCTCAAGCGCGATCGCATAGCCCTCTGGCTCATTGCCAGACACTTCAATCATGTAGGCACCATCCTGGGGTAAGCGTCCCTGCCAACTTTTGGTGTTGGTAGCGTTACTGCCAATACGCTGACCATTCGGCGCGATCGCACTAAAGCTCACGCTACCTTGTAGCACTTTGACAACCAGTATTTGCCCCTGCTTTGCTTTCAACAAGTAGCGTTGAATCTGGTTCGGTGCTATCTGCCCCGTTACAGTGGTGCCAGAGCTACCAGGAGCAAACGCAACTTGTTGTATTTGCTCTTGCGTCGGTCGCGCTGACGGCGTCATCGTCACATCCAGCGTGTAAGTGCCCGTACCAGAAACCTGAATCATGTAGCGATCATCCGCAGGCAATTGACCTGTCCAGCTACGAGTTTGGTGTGAGGCAGCGTCGATCACTTTCTGGTTCGATCGCAGCAAGTTCATGACTGCCCCCGGACCTTGCAAGGTGACGGACATAATCTGACCTTGTGATGCTTGCAGAGTGTATGGCTGCATCTCTGTTGCCTGCAAATGCCCCTGAACAGCCGTTGTAACCTTGCCACGGGCAAACTGAAGGCGTTGGTGTGGTTTACTGGTTTTGACTACAGCACTAGCTGTACGTGTGGTTTCAGTCTGGTTAGGTTCAGCTTGATTAGGCTCAAAGGGAGGCTTGATGGCTAAGTTTGAGCCAGAAGCATCTGGCGCATCAATGATGCGAGACGCTTCTGATTGAGGCAGTTTAGCACCCGAAACCCAAACCTCTCCATTGGTATCCGGTGCTTTCACTCCCAGTTGCCACACGATCGGCAGTGCAATACCTAAGCCCGCCAGCAGCGTTGCAGCCATCCCAGCGCGCACTTTGCCGCCTACATTATCCCAGCGCCTCCATCCAAGCTCAGTCCTATGGGTCGAGCCACGCGATGGCACTCTCACCAGATCTGGTGTTGAGGTCTGTTGAATGGTAGGCTGAGGCGTTTTAGCTGTCTCGGTCAAACGATCGCTTTGAGGCGACAAAAAATTGACGATCGCTGGTTGGCTAGGCAACGGAGCCGCAGGATCGGGCGATCGCAACAGCGTGCTTTCTAACGGTACGGCTCCAAACGATCGAAGGTCTTGTAAAACCTCAGTCGCCGTCTGATAGCGATCGCCTGGATAAACCGCCAGCATTCGCCGCAGCACCATTGCCAGTTCATCACTAACGTAAGCAAACGGCTCCCAGTTCCAGGTAAGCGTCCGGCTGTCCAGCAGCGTTTGCGGCTCTCGTCCTGTCAGCAACACCAGCGCTGTAGCGGCTAGAGCATACAAATCACTGTTGGGGTAAACTCTGCCTGTTTGTAACTGTTCGGGTGGTGCATAGCCCACTTTACCAACTCGGGTTGGTGTCGAAATCAATGGCCAGTGGCTAGTTGCCTCTTTCACCGCACCAAAGTCAATCAAGACAGGTAAACCCGCTTCAGGCAGAGTCTGAGTTGGCTCTAGCTGTGTCGTCGCTTGGGTCTGCAAAATAACGTTTTCTGGGGAAATATCCCGATGAATAATGCCCTGGTTATGAATACAGGCAAGGACTGGCAGCAAATGGCTGAGAAAATACAGCACTTCGGCATTTGAAAAGGTCCGCCCTTTTTGCTTACGATCGCTCAACAACTGGCGATAGGTTTGCCCATCCACAAAATCTTGTACTAGAAAAAACCGCTTCTCATCCTCAAAAGCAGCCCAAAAACGCGGAATTTGAGGGTGTTGAATTTGATAGAGCGTACTGGCTTCGCGGTGGAAGAGCGTTTTCGACTTTTCGATTAACGTCCCGTCATGATAAGGGACAATAAATTCCTTCAAAACGCAAGGTTCACTGAAGCGCTCTTGATCGAGAGCCAAATAGGTGCGACCG
>DATNQS010000208.1:0-4993 GCA_036703925.1 Candidatus Sericytochromatia bacterium | reverse complement strand
CTTCAGCATCTCTGGCTCTGAGTTTGTCGAAATGTTTGTGGGTGTGGGTGCGTCTCGCGTCCGTGACCTCTTTAAGAAAGCGAAAGAGAATGCACCCTGTATCATCTTCATTGATGAAATTGATGCGGTGGGACGGCAGCGGGGTGCTGGCATCGGCGGCGGCAACGACGAGCGCGAACAAACGCTGAACCAGTTGCTGACCGAGATGGATGGCTTTGAGGGTAATACAGGCATCATCATCATTGCCGCAACAAACCGCCCCGATGTGTTGGATTCGGCGTTGCTGCGTCCGGGTCGCTTTGACCGTCAGGTGACAGTCGATGCGCCGGATATGAAGGGTCGCCTGGAAGTGCTTCAGGTACATGCTCGTAACAAGAAGCTGAGTCCAGAAGTGTCGCTAGAAGTGATTGCGCGTCGCACCCCTGGTTTCACTGGTGCTGATTTGGCAAATTTGCTGAACGAAGCGGCTATCCTCACAGCACGTCGTCGGAAAGAAGCGATGACAATGCTAGAAGTGGATGATGCCGTCGATCGCGTGGTTGCAGGCATGGAAGGTACGCCTCTAGTAGATAGCAAGAGCAAGCGACTCATTGCATATCACGAAATTGGTCACGCGATCATTGGCACGCTGATTAAGGATCATGATCCGGTGCAGAAAGTAACGCTGATCCCACGTGGTCAAGCGCAAGGTCTAACCTGGTTTACCCCAGGAGAAGACCAAACGTTGATTTCGCGATCGCAAATTCTGGCTCGCATTGCGGGTGCACTGGGCGGTCGTGCGGCTGAAATCGTTATTTTCGGCGATGCTGAAGTAACCACAGGTGCTGGCAACGACATTCAGCAAGTTGCTAACATGGCGCGTCAAATGGTCACTCGCTTTGGGATGTCTGATTTGGGTCCGCTCTCGCTGGAAAGCCAACAGGGTGAGGTCTTTTTGGGTCGTGATTGGATGACACGCTCAGAATATTCTGAGGAAATTGCGTCTCGTATCGATGCTCAAGTGCGAACGATCGTTGAGCATTGCTACGATGATGCCCGACGTATTATCCGTGAAAACCGCACTGTGATCGATCGCCTGGTTGATTTGCTGATTGAGAAGGAAACTATTGATGGAGACGAGTTTCGGCAAATCGTTTCTGAGTATACAAACATACCTGAAAAGGAACAGTATGCTGCTCGTATCTAATCTCGAAACTCTCAGTAAGTAGTTAAGCGGGAGCGATTAAACAATTGCTCCCGCTTTTGTTTTATTTACCCTTTGACTAACTGAATAATGGTTTAAAGGCTCGGACGGTGCTGCTCTGCCAAAGTCTGCACTGTTAAAGTCAGCTATCACAACTGCTGTGATGGCAAACACTGAGTTGATCGTCTGTACTGGCTAAAGGGCTTTCGTACTACAAAGTCTTCCCGTCGTAAGATTTGGCTATCAGCACCTAAAACACGCAACTCACAAATACCTGTTGCGCCAGCAGAAAAGAGGGCAAAGACCCCATTGCGGCTCACATCACGAATCGTTTTTCCGTTGTTAAAGGTCGCCTCAACTGCAACAACCTGTGGCTTGAGCGCCCGACCATACAAAAGAGTGTAGGGTTCTTCATTTTTAGCAGCAGTGTTTGTAGGGTGCTGGGTTGAAGCATGACTAATGCCATACTCTACCAGCCGCGCCGATGGTGCCGACTCATTCTCTGCGCCATAGCTACCGCTACCACTCACCTGCCATGTCATGCCGTTTCGTTTGACAACCTTGTGCCCAAACACTTGCTGTGCACCATCGCTCGTAGGGCAAAAAGCGCTGTAAAGTACAATCACACCTTGAGCCGATCGCTGCGTACTCAGAACTTGAAAGCGTTCTGCTTTTGGTTTTGCATTTGTAGGACAGCTTACTGTCTGCTCAACCACGCTTTTGGGCGTGATCGTTAAGAAAGAGGAGAGCGCACAGCCTGACGTTGTTAACGCTACAAGCCCAACGAAGCGAATGAGCAACCGTTTCATCGTCTGTTATAGGTGATTAGAAGAGCACGATTACCTGATGTGAGATCGCACATCTCTGCAATTGCTTGATCGCTGCAAACGCTTTAGCTTAAAGTCTGCCCTTAATTAGACGGGTGCTACCTCTCTCTGAAGACAGTTTGTGTTGCTTGCAGAGACGTTTGCAAAAGTCTTTTGTGGTCAGTCGTCTTGCTTTTGCAGATGTAAAAAGGCAACGTTAAGCAATGGGCGTAACACTGTGTCAGACGGGGCAGCGTTGGGTTATCGTGATCAGTAGTGTTTCACCTTGCCCCACATCATGACCGTAGCGCCCTCCCATAAAAAGGCGAAAGCTCTTAACCCTTCTAGTCGTCGCCCTGCCAAAGCGTTGTGCAGCGAATGCGGACTGTGTGACACCTATTACATTCACTATGTCAAAGAGGCGTGTGCCTTTCTGCATCAGCAGATAGCTGAACTGGAAGCAGACATTCACGATCGCAGCCGTAATTTAGACAACCCTGATGAATGGTACTTTGGGGTCAGTCAATCGATGATGGCAGCGCGTAAGACGGAGCCAGTGCCGGGCGCACAGTGGACAGGCATTGTTAGCACGATCGCCATTGAAATGCTGACTCGTGGCATGGTTGAAGGTGTTGTTTGCGTGCAGAACACAGACGACGATCGTTTTCAGCCGAAGCCTGTACTAGCTCGCACACCAGAGGAGATCTTGGCGGCAAAAGTAAATAAGCCGACGCTGTCGCCTAACCTATCAGTGCTAGAAGAAATCGAACAGTCGGGCATGAAGCGGCTGCTAGTCATTGGTGTTGGCTGCCAGATTCAGGCGCTCCGGGCAGTAGAAAAACAGTTGGGCTTAGAAAAACTCTACGTGCTGGGAACGCCCTGCGTGGATAATGTGACCCGCGCTGGCTTACAGAAATTTCTCGATACGACGAGCCGCTCGCCTTCTACCGTCGTGCATTACGAATTTATGCAGGACTTCCGCGTTCACTTTAAGCACGAGGACGGTTCCAGCGAAAAGGTGCCCTTCTTTGGCTTGAAAACAAACCAGCTCAAAGATGTGTTTGCGCCCTCATGCATGAGCTGTTTTGACTACGTTAACTCCCTGGCTGATCTTGTAGTGGGTTACATGGGTGCACCCTTTGGCTGGCAGTGGATTGTGGTGCGAAACGATCGCGGTCAGGAAATGCTCGATCTCGTGCAGGATCAGATCGAAACTCAGCCTGTGATGTCGCAAGGCGATCGTCATAACGCTGTGCAGCAAAGCATTCCTGCTTATGATAAGGGCGTGACTTTACCAATGTGGGCAGCAAAGCTCATGGGCGTTGTCATTGAAAAGATTGGTCCTAAAGGATTGGAGTACGCCCGTTTTTCGATCGATTCCCACTTCACCCGCAATTATCTCTACGTCAAGCGCCACTATCCCGAAAAGTTAGAGGCTCATGTGCCAGAGTACGCGAAGCGCATTGTGGCGCAGTACAAACTGCCGGAATAAGGCTAAAGATACAAGGCTAAAAATGTACCTTTTAGCCTTTAGCCCTTATCCTTCTGGTTTCCGCCCTTTGCTAAACACGCCCTGAAACGCGGTGGCTTCAGCAACATTTTTGCCTTCATTCAACAGGTAGTCGAAGAAGGTGCGAGCGATGACCGATAGCTGTTTACCAGAGGGATAAATGACATACCAATAGTGTTCGATCGGAAAGCCGTCTACATCCAGAATGGTTAGCTGGCTGTTGGGGCCTTCCAGCGCCAGCGTATGCAGTGACAGTACTGAAATGCCTAGCCCACCAGCGATCGCCTGCTTAATTGCCTCGTTACTGCCCAAATCTAGTTTTACCTTAAGCTCTAGACCCTGCTCATCAAACCGTTTTTGCACCGCTTTGCGCGTTCCTGAACCAGGCTCCCGCATAATGAACGGTTCTTCTGCCAACCGTTTGAGTGGAATATTGCGCTCCTGCGCCAGGGGATGATGACGTTGAGCCAGCACTACCAGGGGGTTTTCGAGAAAGGGATGTACGTTTACATCAATGTCTTCAGGTAGCTGGCTCAGAATGTATAGATCATTGCGATTTTCTGCCAGACTTTCTAACACCCACGCATGGTTATTCACTGTCAGTGAAACATCAATGCCGGGATAGCGCTGACAGAATGGTCCTAGCAAGCGGGGAATGACGTACTTTGCAGTTGTCACAACTGCCAACCGCAACGCGCCTTGTTTGAGTCCTTTAAGATCGGCGATCGCAATCTCAAACTGCAACAAGCGATCAAACAGCTCTCGGCAGGTTGTGTACAATTCCTTGCCAGCACTAGTGAGATAAAGCCGTTTGCCGACCTGCTCAAATAACGGCAAACCAACTGATTTCGACAGTTGTTTCACCTGCATGGACACTGTTGGTTGCGTAAGAAAGAGTTCTTCAGCTGCGCGGGTAAAGCTGTTGTGGCGCGCAACTGCCTCAAACACTTTCAACTGATGGAGCGTTGCATTCTTCAAGCAGGGTTCCTCATGGATCATCCATAAACCAGAATCTATGATTCTAGAGGAATAGTGTGATTTCTGTTTATGAATTTCAACAGTATTATCGTTGGTATGAGTCCAAACTCCCTTCTCACTAGCGTTGCACAGGACTCACTATTAGCGACCATCAGAGCATCCGCCTTGCCTGACTCACAAGCCGATATGCCTGAAAAGCAATGGTGCTGTGCCAATGTGCAACGCTTCCTTCTTGTCTTGGCGATCGCCTACCGTTTAGCCAATAGTTGAACGCACTACATCAGTCAAATTATACAAAGAGATTATCCCTTCATCCTTCATCAATCAGGTTTGGCAGGGCAATAGTTAGATAAAAGCGGTAGCGATCGCACTGAGTGTTGCTCCTGCAAACAGCGCCAAAACTGCAAAAGCTGTTCTCCCACCGCTTCTGGATAGAAGTAATGAAAAAAGTGACGGCCATCGGGACACTGCCAGAGTGCATCGTCTGACTTAAAGCACTCTAACCATTCTTGCAGC
>DATNQS010000207.1:0-3838 GCA_036703925.1 Candidatus Sericytochromatia bacterium | reverse complement strand
ATCTGCCGCCAGTTTGCTGCATCACTATGGCTTTGATTTGGGTGGTGATACGATCGCGCCCTTGCTGTCGGTGTGGCAAGCGCAGTACCCAGATTCGTGGATACGTCTGGCAACCATTGAAGCGCTTTACCAGGGGCGCTACAAAGCGATTTCTGTGGAGCAAATTCTCGCTCTATGGCAGCGGCGTAGTCAGCCGGTCTATCACTTTAACCATGAGTTTGAGCGATTAGTTTGCGATCGGTTGCCCCATACCCCTGAGCCACTCAACCCGTCCTTACAGGAAGAGCCGTTTTTAACGCCAGCAGCCCAAGCGTTAATTGCTACGGTTCCGTACCCAGGCGTTGCGTTGCCACTTTGTCAAAGTGAGCCACCCGTTTTGCACAATGCGGATGCGATGCAGGCGCTAAGAAACCTTCAGGGCGACACCACCATTGACTCGCCGTCTGTTGATCGTGTTTCCATATCAACTGCGGCACCCAACGAACTACCGCTAGTGCAGACCTACTCTTATACGCTGCGATCGGATGAGCCATCATCTCAGCCGCTTGCTCCCGCACAGACGGAGGGAGACGTGCAAACCACTGTAGACCCAACGTTATTGCCTTCTGCGCTACCGCCTTCAGAGAATGCTGCCAAAGCGGCGATCGATGACGCTGCACAAGCTGGCTTGATTGCCGCAACAAGCGCTCGATCGGAGGTTGAGCAGGCGCATGCAACCGACGACTCTACGACTGCTACAGCCTCTATGCCTGTAAGCAACGGTGCCCAAACGCAGACCTCCAACCTTCAGGCAGCTTCGATTACAAGAATTTTGCAGCAGCTCGATAACCAGGAACTGAGCGCCAAAACAATGTTTCCTGGTTTTGGGCTACTGGCTCGCACACTTCAACCAAAGCTCAGGCTGCATCTAACAGCACGTTACCAGCCTCTTTGGCTAACCGATCCATCTGACAAGCAGCCCATTCATCAGTTCACGCCAAACCCAGAAGCCTCAGACTTTCACAGTAAGCTTAAGGCAGTCGCTCAACCCCATGATGAAGCGCCAGCGGTGGAGCCTTAGCACTCTCTGTGCCCTTCTCAGCCGTTTCGTCTTGTATCAGGTTGATTGTCCGATCGACGGTTGAGCCTTGGTCTCGGCAGGTGGAGTCGTAACACCCTTACGAATTTCGGTGTAAAACGCTGCCATGCTAAAGCCATCCGCCTGCTTTAAGAGGCTGGTGCGTAAGCGTAAGTTCTCGCTAGCAAACCACAGTCGTTCCTCTGCGTAGAGCGTCTCGTTTTCAACAATCAGTGTCACCGCGTCATCATTACCCACCACATAGCGTCCTAAGACGGGTGTTTCAGCATTGTTAATTGCGTGCAGCAGCTTGCCTTCATTGGGTTTATTGGGATCGGCGATCGGCACCAGCACACTACTACCGGGGTGATTCTCTTTATCCCATGCGGTTGAGCCGTCTCCACTGACTCGCACCCCACAAAGCGCCAGGGCAGGATCAAGCTTGTGTTGTTCGCATAGCTTAATGACCACTGGATCGGTCTTGGGTAGCAGCTCAACCTGAAAATCTGACTTGCCGCTTTCAGACTGCTTTAGGGTTAGATCGTGGCTGCTACGCTGCGAAAACCATTTGCCGCTGCTGAGTTGAAAAAACTCCACAATATCCATCGTTGACGACGATCCTTTTTCTGGATGCTTGCTACTCACTTATTGTAAGGTCGCAGCGCTTTACTTAAAAGCAAACGTCTTTGCTCCTAGACAAAACGGGGTAGACATCATGCCCACCCCTAACACAGATCATTAAGCTAGTAGTTCGCCTGTTTCCTGCAAGGCGTGGAGGCGGCGGTAAATACCTTCTCTATTTAGAAGTTCGTCGTGGTTGCCGACTTCGACAATCTGACCGTTTTCCAAAACCACGATTTTGTCTGCCTCGCGAACTGTGCTGAGACGGTGGGCAATGATGATCAGCGTGCGGGTGCCGAGAATGGCGCGCATAGCAAGCTGAATCGATCGCTCCGACTCGTAGTCCAAGCTGGAGGTAGCTTCGTCAAAGATCAGCACATCCGGTTCCATGATTAGGGCACGAGCAATGCCAACCCGCTGACGCTGCCCACCAGAGAGCCGCACGCCTCGTTCCCCCACGATCGTGGCGTAACCTTTGGGCATACTGCGGATAAAGTCATCTGCTTGAGCAATGCGACAGGCTTCATGGACTTGCTGAATGGTCGCGCTGGGGTTGCCGTAAACGAGGTTATCCAGCAGCGTCCCGTTAAAGATATCTACTTCCTGGTGAACGATCGCCAGCCGTTTGCGGTAACCCGTTACATCCAGGCGACGTACATCGAGTCCATCCATCAAGATGCCGCCGCTGTTTGGCTCGAAGTAACGGAACAGGAGCTTGACCAGGGTGGATTTACCGGAACCCGATCGCCCAACGAGGGCCACGGTTTGATACGGGTGGATAAGCAGGTTGATATCTTTCAACACTGGGCGGTCTGGGTCGTACCCAAAGGTTAAGTGCGAAAATTCGACTTTGCCTGTGAACTGATACGGTTCAGCATCCTTGTCTCGCACTAGGCTACCCGCATCCTGACCGTCCGGAAGCTGCATAAATTCGTGAAACCGAATCATAGAGGCATAGCGACGGGCAAAAACTTCTGCCAATTGGCTAATCGGCTCGACCTCGGCATACGCCATGCTAGAGACTGTCAGGATGGTGACAAAATGCCCTAGCGAAATTTCGCCCCGCGCTGCTGCTACCAGCGTGAAAATCAGCACCAAGAACACACAGCTTTGGACGATCGTGCGCTCATACATACCCAGCATGACGTAACCTTTGTGGATGCGATAATCCAGCACCTTAAACTCGCGACCAAACCGCTGTCGCTGGCGAGTCAGCTCTTGTGCTTCCGTCGCAAAGGCTTTCACCGTTTTAATGTTGGTGATGATTTCAGAGTTACGGCTTTCGGTGTCTTCGGTATAGCGATCGAGCGTTGTCTCCTGTTGTGTCAACCGGGTCAAACCAGACAGGCTAAAGCTGAGAATGCCAATGAATGAGAAGAGGACGACGATCGCAATGCGCCAATCAAGCAGCCAGATGACTGTGACAATACCCACAATGCGAAAAAACTTGGGTAGGAGCTGTCCCGTAATTTCGGGATACGTCCAGGTATGGTTAGCCAGACCTTTGGCAACCCGTGCAGCAATGCGTCCCGGATTGTTTTCGTCGTAGAACTCTAGTGGTAAGGTCAGCACTTTTTCCAGTGCTTTTTGGGAGTAATCCCGACGAGCACGAAAGGCCGTATCCCACTGAAACCACGAACCTAGCCAGGGCTGAATGGGTGCCCGACCGACCGAAACAATGCCAATCAGTGTGAGTAGCACAAGCAGCGAGAGCATTTGACCTTGCGGTTGCCCTGTCACCCTGGCAACGCCTGCAATCAAGTTTTGTACAGGTGGATCAAGCGCTTGATTAGACAGCACATTCAGAATTTGCCCGATCGCGTAAGGTCCAAATAAATCAATTACTTCAAAGGCGCTCATCATTGCAATGCTAAAGACGGAGATCCGCCAGTACCGGTGGTAGTAGCGAACAATGTCTTGAAATTTCGCCATGATTCCTCCTAAAACGATCGATGCCAGTTTGTCGAGCGGTGTAACCGATCCAGTCTGGTTTTTTTGCGGTCAGCAATAGCTCTGCTATAGGGTTCCCTTTGCTAGAAATGCAGTTGCTTGCCTTGTCACACGCGATCGCGCAGTACGCTTCTAGAAGGCACAGCACGAAGTCTCTAGCAGTACTACAGAAGTAGTATTGTAATACAAACAAGCTGGCTTGGCAAAATT
>DATNQS010000206.1:0-4314 GCA_036703925.1 Candidatus Sericytochromatia bacterium | reverse complement strand
TCAAAGGTCAGAAAATCTGCCAAATCGACCTCAGTTGTCTCATAATAGGGAGAGGGATTTTCTGGTAGCGCAACGAAGTGCTGCCATGACAGAAAGAACTCGTGTTTGGCATCAAGTCCAGGATCGATATCTAACCGCCAGCGATCCTCCTGACAAAGATCCTCAATCACTTCACCGGGAAGATCTGTCAGCTTCATACGTTGACCTATTCCACAGTTACACTTTTGGCGAGGTTGCGCGGCTGGTCAACGTCTAAGCCTCTGCGGGCGGCAATGTGATACGCCAGCAGTTGTAGGGGAATCACCGTGACGATCGGCGACAGCAGTTCATCCACATGGGGCACTGGAATCACCGTATCAAAGGTTTCGGCAGCTTCATGTTCATCCATCGGCGTGACACCAATCAAACGGGCATCGCGGGCTTTTGCTTCCTGAGCGTTGGAGAGCACTTTTTCAAAGACCGTTCCCGGCATGGCGATCGCCACTACAGGCACCTTGGCATCCAGCAGGGCGATCGGTCCGTGCTTCATTTCGCCAGCCGGATAGCCTTCGGCATGGATGTAGCTGATTTCCTTAAGCTTGAGCGCACCTTCAAGGGCGATCGGGAAGTTAATGCCCCGTCCTAAAAAGATAAAGTCCTGCGTTTCGGCAAAGTCGTGCGCCAGTTGCTCAATATAGCGTTCCTGGCTTTCCAGCACGGCTTCAATTTGTGCGGGTAGCTGCTGCAAGCCTGCTAGCAGTTGTTCTAGCTGTGCGGGTGCAATGACTTGACGATGCTGTGCCAGGTCGATCGCCAGACAATAAAACGCCATCAACTGTGCGACAAACGTTTTCGTTGCCGCTACGCCAATCTCAATACCCGCGTGAGTATCAATAATGTGAGGCACCAGATCGCCTAAGGAACTTTCGGGGCGGTTAGTAATGCCTAACAACCGTGCTTGAAACTCTGCTGAGTGTCCCGATCGACGTTGCTTCTCCATTGCCAGTGCTGCCAGCGTGTCTGCCGTTTCGCCCGATTGCGTCACGCCGATCGTGAGGGTGTGAGGAGTCAGTGGTGAGGGTGCATAGCGAAACTCAGACGCATATTGCACCGATGTCGGCAGTTCTGCCAACTGCTCCAGCAGGTACTTCCCCACTAGCTCGGCGTGCCAACTGGTGCCACACGCCACAATTTGAATCTGTTGCAAATCGGCATACAACTCAGCCGGTAGATTCAGACGAATAGGCGAATGGCGGTGATCGGCGGCTGTCCAGTGGCTATCAATATAGTTTTCCAGACACGATCGCACGACTCCTGGCTGCTCGTAGATTTCCTTGAGCATAAAGTGTTTGAAGCCCTGCTTTTCCACCATCACAGGGTTCCAATTCAGCGTCCGGGGTGTTTTTTTGAGGCGCTGTCCTTCAAAGCTGTAGACTTCCACTCCCAAGGGTGTCATCCGTGCCAGTTCGCCATTGTCCAATGTCAGCACGGCGCGCGTGTAGGGGACGATCGCAGGCGTATCTGAGGCACAATAAAACTCGCCCTGCCCAAAGCCAATCACGACGGGAGCCTGCTGCCGTGCCACGATCAATTCATCGGGATAGTCGGCAGAAATAACGGCGATCGCAAACGCGCCTTCTAACCGATTGACCACCTGACGCACCGCTTCTAAAAAGAGCGACGGTTGGATCGAAACCAATGGGCTGGCTTCCATATTTTCTGCTTGCTGTAGCACTTCAGCAATCAAATGCGGAATCACTTCTGTATCCGTATCCGAACGAAACTGGCAGCCTCGTTCTTTCAGTTCTTCCCGCAGTTCACGGTAGTTCTCGATAATGCCGTTTTGGATCACTGCGATGCGCTTTGCAGTATCGGTGTGGGGATGGGCGTTATATTCTTCAGGCTTGCCGTGGGTTGCCCAGCGGGTATGTGCAATGCCCACTCGCGCGGGATTATCTTCGCCAGCAAGCTTTGATTCCAGGTTGTGCAGTTTGCCCTTGGCGCGGACGCAATGAATCTCGCCCTCCAGCACGGTGGCAATCCCAGCAGAATCGTAACCGCGATATTCCAGCTTACGCAGCCCTTCGAGCAAAATGCTGCTTGCTGCCTGGGTGCCAATATAGCCAACAATTCCGCACATTTAGGGTTGCTCCACCTGAACCTACATACCCGTCAATATACTCCGTTTTTTTAATCTCTATGGAGTAGAAGGGGTGAAGCGGTAGAGAGGGCAAGGCAGGGTTAATCCCAGGCACCCGCGTTATGAATGCCATATTCCGATCGTAGTGATTCTAGATCGCGATCGAGTACAGTCTCAGGATCGATCGCCGCATTAATCTTTTTGGGTAACGCTAGCCCTTGCTTGACTCCCTTCAGGTACAGTTGGCAGACCTGCACTGGGTTATGGTAGATGCCACCCCAGGCTTTGCCCTGGATAGACTGCCACAAAAGCTCTAAAAACACCACAAAGCTTTGCGCGTAATAGTACCAGGGGCGTTTCCAGGTTAGGGCAGTCAGCAAAAAACCAATCAGTTGAAGTTCTTGTTCCAGCGCTGTGCTGTAGCCCGTTACCACGTGCATAATGTCGTGCCGCTGCATGTCACACCAGGGAATCTGCATGATGCCAACCTGAAGGTCTTGATTTCGCACAAAGTCGGGGTTTGCCTGGTAGTAACGTTCTAGCCCCTGCCGTAGCGTGAGGGACTGTTGCGGTGGGTGGGTAGATAGGTTGAGAGAGCCGATCGCATCCATTGGGATTTTTACTAAAGCGTTGGTTTTAGTCTTGCTCTAAATGCATGACTCAATGCTCAAGCTGGTGACAGTCAGCAGAAGTGTCACAAATTTTAGGTAAATTTTACGCGGAATTACTAGAGTCAATCTATCGACTTCAGGGTTAAGTTAAATCATTTTTCATCTGTAGAGCACACGTTTAAGGCTCTAGAGATCAATTTGTTTTTCTTGACCGCATTTTGGGCATCTTTCCTACAAGCGGCTTGATGCATTGACTAATAAAAAGTTCCGAAATGGTTAGAGCTGTCGATGATGTCATGGAGGAGTGTTTCAGGTTCGGAAGCTCGACTTCTGAATCTTTAGATTAGGTTTTAGCGCTTTCAAAAATCACCTTTTCACAATAAAGAGTCCCATATGCACGGTGTATACATCAATAGCATCGGCAAGTTTTTGCCTGGAAATCCGATCGCCAATGACGAGATGGAAGACTATTTAGGGAAAGTGAATGGTCGTCCCTCGAAAGTCAAACATCGTATTCTCAAAAGTAACGGCATTCAACAGCGCTATTATGCACTTGATCGCCAGCAACAAACCACGTATAGCAATAGCCAAATGGCAGCGATCGCCGTTCGTGATGCGATCGCAAACGCGAATTTAGAACCGGGCGCGATCGACCTCCTCTCTGCTGCTACCAGTTGGTCAGATTTGCTGGTTCCTGGCTTCGCTAGCATGGTGCATGGGGAATTGGCGGAACTGTCACCCCTCGAAATTAGTTCCAATCAGGGCGTATGTTGTGCGGGTGTAACAGCATTAAAATATGCAGCATCACAGGTGAAATTAGGCGAAAAACGAGCCGCGATCGCTGTTGCCTCAGAGCTACCATCACGACTGTTCAAACACACTCATTTTGAAGCTGAAGCAAGCGTCAAAGCGGGAAAATCACTCGGTTTTGATACCGAATTTCTTCGCTGGATGCTGTCTGACGGTGCAGGTGCATTCCTGGTACAAGATCATCCCAATCCTTCAGGAATCAGTCTGAAAATTGAATGGATTGAGCTAATTTCTCATGCCAATGCCTATCCCGTTTGTATGTACGCTGGCACCGAAGACGAAACCGCTCAAAAAAGTTGGATGGATTATCCGTCCTATCGGCAAGCCGCTGAAGCAGGAGCCATCAATCTCCGCCAAAACATTCGCCTTTTGGATAATGTCATCAAGCTCGGTGTTGAAGGTTGGCTTAAGTTAATCGAACTGGGACGTGTGCAGCCAGACGACATTAATTGGCTCTTATGTCACTATTCGTCTCACTTTTTTCGGGGACAAATTGTGGAACTGCTGGAAAAAGCAGGCTGCATGATCCCTGAAGACAAATGGTTTACCAATCTCTACACACGCGGCAATACAGGCTGTGCATCCATCTACTTAATGCTGGAGGAATTATTCCACTCTGGCAATCTGCAACCCGGGCAAAAGATCTTCTGCTTCGTGCCAGAAAGTGGACGGTTTACAACGGTGTACATGATGTTGAGCGTAGTGGGGAGCCGGGAAGCAGAAGGCAGGAGGCAGAAGGCAGAAGCAGGAGAAGCAGGGGAAGCAATTCAAAAC
>DATNQS010000205.1:0-3396 GCA_036703925.1 Candidatus Sericytochromatia bacterium | reverse complement strand
GGTTGGGTTGATTCCGTGAAACCCAACATTACAGAAATGGCAACAATCAGCAAGGTGAACGAGTAAGGGAAAAATTGTACGGTTAAATCACTTCTTTTCTGGGGGTTGATGATGTTGGGTTTCCTGTTGTCAACCCAACCTATGAAGTAGGCGATCGCTCTTTAGCTGCCAAAGCGACAAGAATTTAGACTTTTAAAACATCCTCTTAGCTCGATCGCGCGTTTGAGGTGATGATCGCTAGTGTTACCGTTGCCCGGTGACGATATAAGCGACGCGCTTGCCGATATTGGTGGCGTGGTCTGCCATGCGTTCCATATGACGGATCACGAGGATCATCAGGACGATCGGCTCAACAATGCCCGGAACATCGCGCTGATGTGCCAACAGGTCGTAAAGCGTTTCGTAATCGAGATCAACAGCATCGTCTTTGATTTTGATCTGCAACCCTGATTCAGCATCCAGGTCAGACAGTGCGGCTAGGCTCATTGCCAACATTGCCCGACAGCGATCGCACATCATTTGTACCCGTCCCATATAGCTCGGTGGCGGATAGGGAAACAGAAGGATAGCAATTTCACCCAGGTCTTCGGCATAGTCGCCAATGCGCTCCAGGTCACGGACGAGCTGCATCATGGCGCTAAGAAGGCGCAGATCTTGGGCAACGGGAGCCTGAAGTGCAATGAGGCTAACGCAGTCTTGCTCAATCTGGCGGTAGAGTTGGTCAATCTGCTTATCTTGAAGCGCAATTTTTCCTGGCGCGTCTAGGTCGCGATCGAACAATGCCTGACGTGCCATCCAAAAGGAGTTTTCCACCAGCGCGCCCATACGAAGAACGTCACGTTGGATGCGTTTGAGCTGGCGGTCAAAGTGGGCGCGGATGAGTCGTGGTGTTTCCAATCAAGTACTCGTGTAACAGAGCAGGCACCGAACTCAGATTGATAGCGAAAGATTCGTCATCGCCTTGCTGTCCAAGTATAGCCAACCAGCTTACCTCAGATAAACGATCCTGACAGTCCGCTGCACAACATTAGACTGATGGAGGGGGTGAGGGGGTGAAGGGGTAGATGTGTAGCCCACCGACAATATTGGAGAAGAGGTTAATCTGTTCAGTCGCCCTTAAGTCGCTTACCATCGTTAGTTACGTCCGGTTAACTTGTGTCCAGCTAATTTGCACTCGGTTAACTTGTCCCCGATTGATCTGTGCTCGATTAACTTGTGCCCGATCGTATCAATCCTCATCGTGTCGTCCTACCTTCACCCGTTCTGCCAAATTCATGTCTGAGTTACCTGCTTTGTCTGAATCACTTGCTTTACCTTCGCTGTTCACTCAACTGCAAGTTCGTTATCCTACCAGTGGTTTGCTGACGGAGTTAGTGCAGATGGATGCTGATCGCTGTGTGGTGCGAGCACTGGTGCAGTTGGGCAGCATAACGCTGGCAACGAGCATGGCAACCGCTACAACCGTTGAACAGGCGGAAGATCGGGCACGGCTACGTGTATTGGCACTATTGGGCATTCACACCACGTTGTCTAATGTTCCAGCGGGATCGTTCTCTGGCTACAGCACGCCAACGCAGCCACTGACAAGTGCACCTCAGGAGACAACGCCACTTGTCGATCGGTTTGATAGCACGACGCTGAACAATCCTCCCACTGCCACACCCTTGCCAAGTGTGGAGCCGATCGCCGTTCCCATGTCCTTTCCGACCTTAGCCTTCGAGCCGACAGCGATCAGTGCTACCACTCCGATAGCCACCTTTGAGCCTCATGTAGCAGATTTGACTATGGCTGAAAGAGAGCCAGAGCTATTCGATGTGCCCCCTGATCTTGATGATTCGTCTTACAACGATGCAACGTATGATGATGAGCCTTACGACAAGGCACCGTATGACGAGGAGCCATTTGAGGAGCATGAGCCGATCGTTGAAGAAGCAGCAAGCGACGATCATGCCAGCGCTGATTTTAGTCCTGTTGCCGAGGAGCCAGCCGCTAAAAGCAAGCCTCGCAAGGCTGATGCAGAGAAAGCACCGATGGCTGAGAGCGATATATCCAGCAGTGCGTCAAGAGACTTATCTTCCTTGATATCGCAGATTGGCGTCGAGATCGATCGCATTGGCTGGAGCAAGCGGCAGGGCAGCACCTACCTGCAAAAAACCTACGGCAAGCGAACCCGCAGCGAACTGACCGATGACGAATTAGAAGACTTTCTCACCTACTTGAACACTCAACCATCGGCAACAGCGACATCGTAGGGTTGGTTGAAGGAAGGCGAGAGGGTGAAAGCGAAAGATTCAATTGCAAAGCGTTTTCTGCATCGCCGTTACAGCCGTTTCTACTTAGGAGATTTCCAAGCAAAACTGACTGTTAACTAGAGCAGATTTAACGACATTAGCAGTTAAAGGTAAAAACTCTGGCAAAGCCTGTCCCTACAGGTATTTTGTTTGTTAGAAAGCGTCTGATATCACCGTCACCCCTTCACCTCCCTACCTCCTCACCCCTCCCACCTCTGCACTCATGATCCCGTCTCGCCGTGTTTATCAACTGTTGCTGCTGGGTACTGCGATCGGGTTGGGCGTTGCCACGATCGGGTCTGATGTCATCAACCCACAGTTTTTGAGTGTTTCCATTCTGGTGACGTTAGGGTTTGATGTCGGTCTACTGCTGTTGGCAGCGCTGGATGCGCGACGGGTAGGCGCTAACCGTGCGATCGTGGAACGTCACCACGTCGATCGTCTGTCCATTGGACGCGAGAACCCTGTGCAGCTAACGGTGAAGACGGGCTACCAGCTTGCTACGCTACAAATACGAGATTTCTATCCGCAAGCATTCTCTGCTCAGACAGGCTCTACCAACACCGACACCCTGACGCTCTCGTTGCCTGCTCACAGCCGCGAGGAGCTGACCTACAGCGTCTTACCATCCAAGCGGGGCACCTATACCTGGGGCGGTATTCAGGTGCGGCAGTTGGGAGCCTGGGGCTTGGCGTGGCACGACTGGAAACTGCCCAAAAGTGAAACGGTGGCGGTATATCCTGACCTGATTGGGCTGCGATCGCTCTCCATTCGTCTGACGCTGCAAACCAGTGGCAATATTCGTCGTGCCCGTCGTCAGGGTAGCGGCACCGAGTTCTCAGAACTACGCGAGTATGGGTCAGGGGATGATCCTCGCTTGATTGATTGGAAGGCAACGGCTCGTCGTAGCCGGGTGTTGGTGCGGGTGCTGGAACCAGAGCAAGAGCAAACGCTGCTGGTGTTACTCGATCGCGGACGGCTGATGACGGCTCAGGTCAAAGGCTTGGAACGGTTTGACTGGGGTTTGAATGCGGCACTAGCGCTGGCGCTGGCAGGTTTGAACCGAGGCGATCGGGTTGGCATAGGCGTGTTCGATCGCCAGATG
>DATNQS010000204.1:0-5318 GCA_036703925.1 Candidatus Sericytochromatia bacterium | reverse complement strand
GTCAATAAAGATGCGATTATCTCCGCGATTTTCTACGGCACAGAAAAGAAAGCCGATACCTACTTTTCAACCGAAGTCCCCTACGCCAATATCGGACTGCAACCCTATGCCTATGATGTGGAGCGAGCAAAAGCCCTGTTGAATGAAGCCGGATGGCAGCAACCCAGTGGACAGAGTATTCGCCAGAAAGACGGGCAGCCGTTGACGCTTGATTTGTCCTTTAGTGGCAAAAACAATGTGGATAAGGCGATCGCAGAAGCCATTCAAGCCGATCTCAAAGCTGTCGGCATAGATCTAAAGTTACTGGGAGAAGAAGAACAGTCCTGGTCTGATCGCCAAACTAGCGGTGAGTTTAACTTAATCTTCAACGACACTTGGGGACCGCCCTACGAACCTCAAGCGATGGTGTCTTCGATGCGAAAACCCTCGCACGCTGACTACGAAGCTCAATCAGGACTGCTGATGAAAGCAGAAATCGATCAAAAGATTGGCAAGGTGCTACTCTCCACTGATGAAACGGCGCGTCAACAGCTTTATCGCGATATTCTCACTACCCTGCACGAACAGGCGGTTTACCTGCCCATTTCCTACTCGACCAACATTGCGGTTCTGCATAAAAACCTGAGTGGATTTGAATTTATGCCGCAGGCAAATCAAGTGCCACTGAGTAAGCTGAGTAAATCTTAAGGAATGGGTGAAACTCTCTTGAAGCGACTGACACAGCACTATATTTTCCAGCGAGTCTTACAACTTGTTCCTGTACTATTCGGCATTTCGTTAGTCACATTCTTGTTAATTCAACTGATGCCAAGCGATCCGGCAACGGTTGTGTTGCGCTCGATGAATGTACCAACTACCCCAGAAGCGATCGCGGCTATGCGTGAAAAGCTGGGACTCGATCGCCCTCTAGTAGTGCAATATCTGAGCTGGCTCTGGCGAGTGCTGCATCTTGACTTTGGGCGATCGTTTGTCACGGATGAACCCGTGCTGCAATCAGTGTTGTACTACGCTCCGACCACATTGATGCTCACAACCTGTGCCGCCGCCCTGATTCTAGTCATCGGTTTACCGATGGGTATTTTAGCCGCCCTGTATCGAGACAGCTTGTTTGATCAAGCCAGTCGCCTATTTACCTATACCGGGACAGCCATGCCAAATTTCTGGCTCGGATTTTTGCTGCTCTATTTGTTCAGCTACAAGCTAGGCTGGTTTTCGGTGACGAGTCGTGGCTCACTTGCAGACTGGATTTTGCCTGCCATTACCTTAGCCTGGACTCCCGCTGCCATCTATGCCCGTCTGTTGCGAAGCAGTATGCTCGACAGTTTAAGTCAAAACTATGTGCTCTATGCCAGAGCCAGAGGGTTACTAGAACGGTTGATCATCAGTCGTTATGTGCTGAAGAATGCCATCCTGCCCGTTGTAACGGTTTTCGGGTTGAGTATTGCTCAACTCCTATCGGGCACCGTCATTGTTGAAAATGTGTTTGCACTACCAGGATTGGGACGCTTCGCTGTTGAGTCAATTCTGAATCGCGATTATCCCGTTGTGCAGTGCTATGTTTGCTTAACTGCCATGCTATTTGTGTGCATTAATTTGATGATCGATTTAACTTACACCTATCTCGATCCACGCATTCGTTTGGGTAAACAAGAAGACTAACCGGAGAAAACATTGATGTCTCTACTGCGTCAATTACTACAGCACAAAATTGCTTGGATTGGGTTAAGTCTGATTGTCGTGATTCTACTCATGGCTCTATTTGCGCCAGTGATTGCCCCCCATGACCCCTTACAGGTCGATCTGATGCAGAAGCTGCAACCTGCGAGTTTCACCTATCCCCTAGGAACTGATCATCTGGGACGCTGCATCTTATCCCGGTTGATCTATGGATCGCGAGTATCGTTATCTGTTGCCCTGATGGTGGTGGCATTAACAACGGCAATTAGCCTTGTCGTTGGTATGGTTTCAGGCTATGTGGGCGGCAAAGTCGATACCTGGCTGATGCGAATCTGCGATGTCTTTCTAGCGTTTCCCAGTCTGATTCTGTCGCTGGCAGTTGTTGGCATTTTGGGCGGTGGGCTGTTCAACCTCGTGTTGGCGTTGGTGGCATCACATTGGGCTTGGTATGCCCGAATTGTGCGAAGCCGCGTTCTCAGCGTTAAAGAAAGCGATTTTGTTAAAGCTGCCATTGTTTCTGGCACCCAACGCTTACCGCTGATGCTGCGGCATATTATGCCTTACACACTGGCAGAACTGGCAATTCTAGCTTCCCTCGACTTGAGCCACATAATTCTGCATATTGCTGGCTTGTCGTTTCTCGGACTGGGCATTCAGCCGCCTACACCGGAATGGGGCGCGATGCTAAATGACGGACGCGATTTTTTCCGCCGAGTTCCCTCACTCATGTTCTACCCAGGATTAATGATTTTCATCGTCAGTCTGTCGTTTAATTTTGTGGGTGATGCCTTGCGGGATGCGCTCGATCCGCGCACTGAACGGCGGGTGCAAGTGGAAACCCTCACCTCAAAATTGCAAAATGGTTGAAGCCTTGCTGAGCGTGAATCATCTGCGGACTGCGCTACCCGAACAACGCAGCAATCGCCGAACGCGGGATGTAAGCGATCGCGAAATTGTGCGCGGTGTTAGCTTTCACCTCCAGCCAGGAAAAGTGTTGGGCATTATTGGCGAAAGCGGTTGCGGCAAGAGTGCAACCTGTCTGTCTATTCTAAGATTATTCAGATCGGCAATTATTCGAGGCAGCATCCAGCTTGCAGGAACAGAAATTACTCGACTGAATGAAGCCGAGATGCGGCAGGTTCGGGGGCGGCAAATTGGCATGATTTTGCAAAATCCGGCTAGCTTTTTCAATCCGATCGCTTCGATTGGACAGCAGTTTGTTGACACACTGCAATCCCATCAGACCTTGACTCGCTCGACTGCTCGATCAATCGCCACGGAGCATCTGGCAGCCGTTGGGTTAACCCGACCGCAACAACTCTTGCAGCAATTTCCGTTTCAACTGAGTGGCGGTATGTTGCAACGGGTGATGATTGCGATCGCGCTGGCACTCCAGCCCAAAGTGTTGATTGCGGATGAACCCACTACGGCTCTGGATGTGATTACGCAAATGCAAATCCTACAGTTATTAGATGAGCTTCAGCAGCAAACCCACTGCGCGATTCTGTTAGTGACGCATGACTTGGGTGTGATTGCTCAACTGGCGGATGACGTGGCGGTAATGTACAACGGTGAATTCGTCGAACAGTCCCCTGTTGCTCAACTTTTCGATCAGCCACAACACCCTTACACGCGATCGCTCTTTGCCGCTCGATTAAGTCATCGCAGGGAGGGAGGGCGATGATTTTGTCGGTGCGTCATTTGACAAAAACCTATCAACTCAGAATGGGCTGGGGTGGCAAGCGGCAAATCATTCAGGCACTTCAAGAGGTTTCGATCAACATTCAGCCTGGAACTTGTCTGGGTATCGTCGGAGCGAGCGGAGCCGGAAAAAGCACGTTGGGGCGGCTCGTGTTGGGGTTAGAGCGACCAGACGCAGGCGAAATTTGGTTTCAAGGAGAGGAACTGGGACACCTTCCACTCCGAAAGTGGTATCGGGTGCGGCAAAACATGCAGGTCGTTTTTCAAGATAGTTTTAGTGCAGTTAATCCCCGGCTGAAGGCTCAAGACATCATTAGTGAACCGATGCGAAATTACCTCAACCTCACCAACTCAGAGGTTGATCAGCAAGTCATGCATCTCCTAGAAATCGTTGGTTTAACAGCGAGTGATGCAAACAAATATCCCCATCAATTTAGTGGCGGACAGTTGCAGCGTGTCACCATTGCCAGAGCGATCGCACTCAAGCCCAAGCTGATTGTACTAGATGAACCCGTTGCCAGTCTGGATATGTCGATTCAGGCGCAAATTCTTGATTTACTGCTCCAGCTAAAGCAACAATTTAGCCTGTCCTATCTGTTTATTACCCACGATTTAACTGCCGTTGCTTACCTGGCTGATGCCATTGCCGTGATGCAATCGGGTGAGATTGTCGAATCGATCGATACTGTCAATCTCAATCAGTTGAGGCATCCCTATTCTCAGCAGCTAATCGCAGCACAACTCCCGTCCCACCCACGCGATCGCAAATCCTTTCCATCTAATCTGCTTCCTAATTCCTATGAGCAATCTTCAATCTCAAGTTAACTGGCAACACTGGCTTCATCGCTGGGATGCTCAGCAGAGTGGTTATCTGCCCTTACGAGAAGAACGGTTTCAAGTCATGCTCGATGCATTGGCGCTGACGATGCCAGAATCGTTTACCGCGCTAGATCTGGCGTGTGGTCCGGGTGCAATTAGTCAGCGGCTGTTACAGCGATTTCCCCATGCCCGTTGTATCGGCGTTGATTATGATCCCGTTCTGTTAGCCATTGGTCAAGGGGCATTGGGAACGATAGGCGATCGCCTACGCTGGGTCGAAGCAGACTTGACGCAGGAGGATTGGATAAAGTTGCTGGGTGACACTCAGGTTGATGCTGTTTTAAGCACAACAGCTCTGCATTGGCTACCGAGTGATCGACTAGTAAAGCTGTATCAGCAGCTTGGACAACTGGTACGTCCCGGTGGTGTGTTTCTCAATGGTGATCATCTCTACTTCCCGCCACATCTAGAGACGTTCAACCGTTTGGCAAAAAGGGTACAGGTGCAACAGGAACAGCAGGCGTTTATCGAGAACAATCAAGAAGACTGGAAACGCTGGTGGCAGGCGATCGCAGACGAACCAGATTTCAAAGCATTACTCGAAGAACGACAACGCCGATTTGCACCAAGAGCTACCGAAAATGAACCGACGCTGGCAATTCACGTAGCAGCACTGCAAGAAGCTGGTTTTCGCGAGGTTGAGACCATCTGGCAACGTTGGGATGATCGGATTTTGATGGCAATCCGTTAAAGGATGAACTCGGCAGTGGTATAGCAGTAGCCACTTAAGTTAGGACATCGACAGGAGGCTATGCACCCTAGCCGGAGCCTATTCGACTGAAAGCTGACTGCTGCTTGCTATATATCGCTGATTAAGCTCCATTTTGATCTCGAAGAGAAACTTTATTAGACAATTTTGCCAAAAAATAAGGGGAGAGAATTGAAGTCTCTTCCCCTTTATTCTTCTGGTTGTCTTCTTTCTGGCTCTCTTTGAGCTTCTTACGCAGCATCTGAGTTTGCTTCTTTAGCTGTCGTTGCCTTGCGGAGCCACCTTTTCCTTTATCGTTTCTCCCCTGGCGACGAGGAGATTCCCAGCGCTTGAGTCGCTGTGTCATGGTCGT
>DATNQS010000203.1:0-2394 GCA_036703925.1 Candidatus Sericytochromatia bacterium | reverse complement strand
TTGGGCTTTTGCAAGAAGCAAATATTCGATCCACCCCCCGAATGCTTAAAGAATCCGAAGCTCCTAAACTCTTCAAGACAGTGACGTTTAGACATAGATGCAGTACATCAAACCACTGTTAGGGCTAGGGCTGGTCGTGATCGCCTTCTATGTCGGCTTCGTAGGCATCTCGCTCTGGATGATTCTGCTTGTAGGAGTAATGTTTACAGCCGCTTATATTCAAGACAAATGGTTTCTGTGGCGTGACCTGTTTCAACGGCGCGATCGAACCTTTTATCAATCGCTGCTGATAACGTACTTGATTCAGGTTGTTGTGGTCGCTGTTCTCTACCTGTTAGGTCGTAGCATCGGACGTTTAATGGGGCTGTAATGTACCACTATCGATAAAGATCGGTTGATAAGCAGCCCCAGTAACCCTAAGCAGAATTAATCAATGTTGATAGCGTTGGGCGTTCGCGCCGAAGACGAGGAACCAACGAGTGGCTTGCGGTACTCCGCGTACAGGCGATCGCGCCAGCTAAAGAACGGTTCAAAGGTGCCGACATCAGCAATACCTGGTACACCTTTACCTTTCAAAGCATCAGGAATTTCGAGAAAGTCTCCTGTCGGGAACTTCAGGTACATACTCATTCCAGCCACAGCAAAATCTGCAAGTGTTGGGTGGTCAGTCACCAGATAAGGCTGGTCGTGCAAAATAAAGCAGAGCGATGCTAGATCACGTTTGATCGCTTCAGTTGCTGTTTTGATTGCATCGGGTCCGAAGCCAACGCCCTGTCCTAGAATGCTCAAAAACTCTCCTGGAACCGCACCGACTAAACTCCTGACTACATCTGGGACAGAGCTAGGCAAAAGGGCAGCGCGAAAGCTCTGATCCTGATTCAACGCGCCAATCAGCACTTTGCGAGCATTCAAGCCGATCGACTCATCTGCCCATTGCTCCATTAACAGCGTTAAGCCACGGAGTTTTGGTTCGGTGGGAATGATCGGGCGATCGGGGTACTGCCGTTCCAAATACTCGGCGATCGCGGTTGAATCGGCAATAATCTGGGTACCGTCTTGCAATACAGGTACTTGCCGCTGCCCAGACAGACGGTACAAATCAATCTGACCAATGCCGGGTGTGACTTCCAACTTGCGGTATGCCAACCCCTTATAGTCGAGGATTAGCCGCACCTTCTCAACATAATGGGATAGTTCAAACTGGTGTAGCTCTAACATTGCAGGTCTCCTGTGGGGCTTTCGAGAAGCAGCTCACGGTTTCAACGACGAAACACTTGTGCTGGTTAACAGCTTTGTAAAGCTACTGTAATCCTCTTCCAAATCTCAGGACAATACAATCTGCTGAAGGTCTCATCTAGTAGCCAGTCAAGCCCTTTAAAGGCTCTAGAGTCTCTACCGTTCACAGAGCGATCGCACTTTTGTGACTACACGGCTTTGCAGATCTGGACTGAAAGCGGCAATTGTCCTAGCTGGCGCACACGCACCAGGCAGCATTGGGAATAGGATCGCGCCACAAGTACCACAAGTATCCAGTTTGGCTGCGATTCTAGCTACCAATCGTTGATGAGGCTTCCCAGAGCTGTGATATCCAGTTGGTCACTTGCAAACGCTCGACGCAGGAGATCGGTTGGTATAAATTCGTCATATTTTTGCAGTTTGGGTGCCTCTTCTTCACCCAATAGCTCGATCGCGTTAATCCGACGATCGTTCAGAGATTTAAGTTCGTGATACAGACTAACGGTGCTGCATTTGCCCATATTGACGACCAAAAAATAGGGCGATCGTCCCACTACGCCTTTGATCTTGAGTGCATCTCGGCAATGAAGACGCAAAAAACGTTCCAGAGTGCGAACCGCGATCGTGCCAGCCCACGGCAAAATGCAGCAGGCGTTCCCCTCCAGAGGAAAGAGGTAACTGCTCGCTAGTCCTTCTTTTTGGGCGAGTTTCCGCGCTGCGGCTAACCGCGCTTTGGCACCGGGCTGAAGATAAAGATATTCAGTCTCTTCTAGCAATGCCTGCCGCATTCGTTGCAGCACGCGGGTATGGATGTTGCCGCTGCTGCCCCGCCAGGAAACGGTAGAAATGCCGATCGCGGGCTTAACCTGAAGCACCTTACGACTGCTGTTTACTTCAGTCACTTCCCAGGTGCGTCCAGCGAGGGAGAGGCGATCGCCAACGGCTGGCGGAACGACAACCGTGCCCAGCTCAATGCCGTCGCTCCACACGGCGTAATCTTCTGTATCGGGGAAGATAGCGTAAAACTTGAAGCTTTTCACAATCCGTTCCGCGGTTAGCCCGATAATCAGTCCGTTTTCCTTTGTGCGCTGGATGTGGTCAAGCTCAATCAAATGGCGCAGCACCTGGCGAAAATCATCTTGAGTGATGGCACGAAAG
>DATNQS010000202.1:0-1637 GCA_036703925.1 Candidatus Sericytochromatia bacterium | reverse complement strand
GTCCTGAATGAGGTTTTCGTTGACGGTATATAACCGCTTAATGGGCTGTCGTTCTGCCAGTTTGCCCCAGCCACCTGGTCGCTTTGAAGGGCGATCGGTGGCGATCGCCCACGTAATCTCATTTACCCCCGCTTTTTGTAGAAATGGCAGCACAGCAAAACCAGCAGTAGACGCATCCCCACTATTGACAAGCGCCGTGCGTCCAGCATCTTGCAGCACCATCACAGGTTGTCCCGTAGTGGCTAACAGCGTCACGCGGAACATTGCAGCACTTGCCTGCCATGCTGGAAACACCACCAGCCCGATCGCCAGCAGTAGCGCCACCCACCATCGCCTGCGCCACCAGGGTTGAAGCCAGGTTAGAGATAGCAAACAGTAGAGCACGATCGCGGTCAATGCTGAAATGGTGCCTACCGCATAGGCATTTCCTGGCAACTGGCTAAACCCATTGACAACAAGCATGAGTGCCTGGGCTGGATACTTCAACAGCCACGCCAACGCGCTACCTGCGGGTGACCAGATTAACGCTGCTAGGGCACTGATCATGCCGCCAATGCTAAGAATCGAGATCAGCGGCGTAGTGATTAAGTTGACAAGGATGCTGTAGGGCGACAACACACCAAAGGCGGCTAGTTGCAGCGGTAACGTCCACAGATAAGCGGCGATCGGAACGGCAAAGAGAGGCGCGATCGCGCTGGGCATCCAATCCAGCCGTTTTGTCAGCGGTGGCACTGTCACCATCAGCCCCATCGTTGCCAAAAAACTGAGCTGAAAGCCGAGATTCCAGAGCCACAATGGGTTGAACAGGAGTAAGAGAACGCCTGCCACCAATAGCGCTCCCAGCGGCTTTACTTTGCGCTCCAGCACTAATGCCACTAACCCACCAAAGCCCATTAGAGCAGCCCGCAGCACCGCAGGCTGTATGCCAGTGAGTCCGACGAAAACCAGTAGAGCCGTTGTGCCTGCAACAAACTGCACCTTTGCTGAAAAGCGACGGGTTAACGCCAACACAACACCCAGAATCAATGAAGACTGGAAGCCGGATGCTGCTAGCGCATGAGCTAACCCTGCCCGAGTGAATTGATCTTTTAAGTCAAACGGAAGATCAACACCTCGGCTACCCAAGACCATCGCGCTGACCAAGGCTCCAGCAGGGCTACCGAGCCAGAGCATTTGCGATCGCACCACCCGTTGCCGTATTTGCCACCAACCCCAGCGCGATCGATCCTCCAGCACTTCAGCTTGCTTGCTCCGCATCCCTGCAAAGCAACCCTCTTGCCTGAGATAGGCTTGAAAGTCAAAGCCACCCGGATTCGTTGCCGGTTGAGGTAGATAAAGGGCACCCGTCATTTGCACACGCTGCCCTGGATGGAGCCCCGTTGCTTGAAGGAGTGGCACCGTTACATATAGCTTGCCAGTGGGTGCTTTTTCATCCACATACTGCACTTCACCACTGACCGAATTGACCTGCCGGACTTCCAGCCAGAATTGCGCCTTTTGACTGCGGGTCAAGCGAGGTACGCTATCGAGATCGCCAATCACCACCCATTCTTGCTTAGGCGCGTTCGCAGGCGGAATCAAGCGGCTGATATCTGTTATGGCGGCTTGAGGGGTTCTAAACTGGCAATACAGGCTGG
>DATNQS010000201.1:0-4223 GCA_036703925.1 Candidatus Sericytochromatia bacterium | reverse complement strand
GTTCGTAATTTCAAACGGAATTTTGTTATCTGGGTCGCGCAGTTGAATGAAGTTGCCAACCGTCACGCTACCATCACCAGCGGTTTCTGCACCCTGCAAGCTAGGGTCTACCTGATAGATTCTTAAGAGGAAATCAGCGCTGTTGTTCTTGGCACCAAAGCCGTTATCTGACAGGAACCAGAAGTTCTGGTTATCAGCAAACTGCACACCGCTAAAGCCCTGTACTGGTTGCCCAGGGAATGGACCCGTGCGCCCATTCGCGGCAATACCCTTACCCGCTGGTGGACCCTCAGCAAACGTATCGGCTGGAAGCGATGCAAAACCTTGGAGTGTTGTGTCAGCCATAGTTCGTTTAGATGTGATGAAGGTAGATGTGCGGAATCGTAGACGCGCTAACAAAACGAAGGTGAACGTTTCTTCGTGTCACCCCTTCCGCCACTGAGGCTAAACTGCCTTCATCCGTCTACAGAAGGGGTGGTAGATGCTTACCACCCTCCATAAATCCCACAGAGACTTTAAGACACGTCTAACGCACCGTTAACAAGCCAGTAATTCTACTGAATTATTAATGTGTAGATTTGATGAACTATTGCTTAAAAGACTTGACTGATTCTTGTAGTAAATGTAGGAGTAGCAGTCGTTACCTGGTGCGAGTAAAATTGACTACGCTACAGTTGGAAGACACGTTTCTTTCAACTCGTCCTTTAAACTGGCTCTACTATGACTCGCTCGATCGCCACCCAAACGAAACCCGATCGCCGTGTGCGAGAGACAGACTGGCGCTTGTTTATGCGGTTGGCAGAGTACGGGTTGCGCGATAAGCCGTTGCTGGCATTGTCATTTGCGCTGCTAATACCGACGGCGATCGCCGGAGCCATGCAGCCCATCCTCATCGGCGAAGCTATTTCCCTTATTCGGCAGGAGCAAACAGGCTGGACGTTTCTGCGGCAGATGTCCCTGACGGATGGCATCAATACGCTGGCAGGGTTGCTGCTCTTAACGCTGGTATTGCGAACCATCTTTGATGCGCGGCAGGGGTTCCTTGTGCAAAAGATGGGGCAGCGTATCACGGCAGATATTCGGCAAGATTTGTTTCACCACGTTACGTCGTTGGCAATGCGCTTTTTCGATCGCACTCCCGTCGGACGGTTGATTACCCGCCTTACCAGCGATGTAGAGGCATTAGGCGATGTCTTTTCCACAGGCGCGATCGGCATTCTGGGAGATTTCTTTTCGATCATTGTGATTGCGATCGCCATGTTCCTGTTGCAATGGCAGTTGGCGCTCCTGCTCACAGCCATGTTGGTTCCCGCCACAGCGCTGATCATCTATTTCCAGCAGCAGTACCGCAAAGCCAACTACAAAGCGCGAGAAGAACTATCGACACTCAACTCGACCCTACAAGAAAACATTGTTGGTATTAATGTTGTGCAGCTTTTTCGCCGCGAAGCCTTCAACGCTGACCTGTTTCGCACGATTAACAAGCGCTACATCAAAGAAGTTGACAAGACCATCTTTCACGATTCAGCAATCTCCGCCACGCTGGAATGGATCTCGCTAGCAGCGATCGCCGCCGTGCTGTGGCTGGGTGGCAACCTGATTCTGAGTGAAACCCTCAACCTCGGACAACTCTCGACGTTCATCCTCTTTGCCCAACGCCTCTTTGATCCGCTGCGTCAGTTTGCCGAAAAGTTCACTGCGATTCAGGCAGGCTTTACGGCAGTGGAACGAGTCAGCGATATCTTTAACGAGCCGATCGACATTCGTGACCCTGAACACCCCAAAACGCTAGACAGCAGTCCTCATGCAACGACAGGCGAAATCCGCTTTGAGCACGTCTCGTTTGCTTATAAGGAAGGCGATTACGTTCTGCGAGATCTTAACTTCACGATTCATCCCGGTGAAAAAGTAGCGCTCGTCGGACCCACAGGCGCAGGCAAAAGCTCCATCATTCGCCTACTAAGCCGTTTATATGAAGCTACCGAAGGCTGCATTTTGGTCGATGGGGTGAACGTCCGCGATCTGCCACAAACGGAACTACGCCGTCACATGGGCGTGATTCTGCAAGATGGCTTTGTGTTCGCAGGCGATGTTAAGAGCAACATTACCCTGGGCGAAACGTATCCCTTTGCAGCTATTCAATCTGCTGCTGAACGCACCAACGTTTCTGCCCTGATTGAGCAACTGCCTCAAGGTTACGATACCCCTCTGCGCGAACGAGGCACTAATCTTTCAGGTGGGCAAAAACAACTGTTAGCGTTTGCCCGTGCTGCTATCCGCGAACCGCGCATTCTCGTACTGGATGAAGCAACTGCTAGTCTAGATGTAGGCACCGAGGCATTGATTCAAGATGCCCTTGATCATTTGCTGAAAGACCGCACGGCAATTATCATTGCTCACCGTTTGTCTACGATTCGCAACTGCGATCGCATCCTTGTTCTTAAGCGCGGTCAGCTTGTCGAATCTGGTAGCCACGATGAGTTACTCAGTCAGGGTGGGCTTTACGCCAGCTTATATCAATTACAAATGTTGGAAACGTAAGGTGCAACAGCACGTTTTAGCGATGTAAGCCATCGTTCTTGTGGAGGAGTGAAAGGAGTGATCAGTGTAGCAAACCCTGAATCGTCAGACTGATGATCCTAAGTTGGTTGAGACGTTACGATCGCGTACCTTGACGTTAGCGATCGCTAAAGACGGTATGACATAAGTTTGTAAAATACAGCTTGTAGGTGCGCTATTGCCTGTTGCAAACCGTCATGATCAAAAAGGCATTAAAGCAAAAAGGCATCATCGATCACTGTTTTTCCGTTCTCTATCCTTCAACCCACTTTTAGCACTCACTTCCATAAAATATGCAGACTTTAGAGCAATCCCTGCCGTTGCCGGTGCCAAATCAAACTGCAAAGACAATTATTTTTGACTTTGATGGCACGATCGCTGATTCTTTTGACACTGTGTTTGCTATTAGCAATCGGTTAGCTGATGAGTTTGGCTTCCCAACCACACCGTTAGAAGACGTGGATGCTTTGAAAAATTTAAGTTCTCAAGAAATTCTCAGGCGATCGAACGTGCCATTCGTTAAACTACCCTTTTTATTGCGGCGGTTACGCTTTGAACTTAACCAGGAAATTGCTGGACTTCAACCAATTGCTGGCATTAAAGAGGCGTTGCTAGAACTAAAACAGCAGGGGCATCATCTGGGTATTGTTACGTCTAACTCCAGGCAAAACGTCATCGCCTTTTTAGCGGCTCAAGACATGAGAGAGGTCTTTGATTTCGTCGATTCTGGCTTGACGCTCTTTGGCAAAGGCAGAATTATTCAAAAGATTCTGCGCCATAACCGGATTGACCCTGCGACCACTGTTTATGTCGGCGACGAAACCAGAGATGTTGAAGCTGCCCGCAAAATTGGCATTAAAGTCATTGCGGTCTGTTGGGGTTTCAACTCCTGTAAAGTGCTAGGAGCACAACGACCCGATTTTCTGATCACTAATCCCGCAGAGCTAGTGAAAGCGGCTAGTCTCTCATAGCAATGGCGATCGTCAACAGAGCGTACCTGAGTACTAAATTCAGTGCAATAGGAATTCAATGTCGAAGTGCTGCTGGTCTAGTCAATTAATCCCGGTGGTGGTGTGATTTCGATGCGGCGCTGCTGTAAATCGACAAGTGGCACGATCGCCTCGACAAAGGGAATCAACACGGCGGGTTGCTTCGTTGCTTCTGCTGCATCGCGTTGCACTTCTAACAGAGTGTTGCCTGCCTGAATGATGCTGCTCACGGTGCCAATAAGCGTTTGTGTCGCTTGGTCGAACACTGTCAGCCCGATTAAATCGAGTATGTGAAATTCGCCCTCCTCTAAAGGGGGACGATCGCCCTCTGGTACAAATAGTTGACCATCTCGCAAGGCTTCAGCCTGGTCGCGATCGATCACGCCAGCAAATTGCACGACGTACAGCCCTTTGCCATCCAGGTAGCGCCCCCGCACCAACTCAATCGGTTCTAGTTGGGTAGAGGGCGATCGCTGGAGCCAGCGCGTTCCTGGTGCCAAAAAGCGCTCTGGGAAATCCGATTCTGGGTAGACGCGCACTTCGCCCTTCATGCCCTGCGCTGCTACGATTTTGCCGATGGGGAGGAAGTGATGAGGGACAAGTGAAGGGTGAAGTGCATCTGTCTTTTGCGCTCGTCCTTCTGCTTTTTGCCGTTTGCCTTCTGCCTTTTGACTT
>DATNQS010000200.1:0-2851 GCA_036703925.1 Candidatus Sericytochromatia bacterium | reverse complement strand
GATGGCGAGGTCTTGCTGGGTGGTGGCATTATCGATCGCCAAGAGTAGCACCCTTTTAGCCAGCGCTAATGACAAATTACTTGTAGAGAAGAACTCCTTGTAGCCTTAAGTGATTGCAAAGCTCTTTAAACCTAGTCGTTGGCAAAGGGAAACTTGCAGCACTTAGCTTGCTCTAGAAGCCAGCAGATTTTGCGCGGTTTGCAATATTTCATCTAACCCGCAATCTTTGGGCATGACGGCATCTGCGTGTGCGCTCAATGTACCGTTGATTGCCACATCGCCACGGCTAATGAAGGCGGAGGTCAGAATCGTCAGGGGTGGCTGCATCAGTTGGGTTTTCAAGTGATGAATCACTTCAATTCCATTTGTGGCAGTTTCATGACGATGGTTGGGTGCGATCGTAAAGTCGATAATGACGAGATCGTAAGACTCGATCGCGGCATTCAGAAAACTTTGGGTATCTGTAAACGTTGTGACTTCAAAGTTAGCTCTGAAAAAACGTTTGATGGCAAAGCACCAGCCTTCGTCATCATCTAATACAGCAACTCTTGGCAGTACATTCATTATTGTTGTCGTACATTACCCTTCGCGTGGCGATCGAAGCGCTTCCTAAAAACAGCCCAGCTCTCAGTCCTTATGCTACTCAGTACAGCATGAGGACTGATACAGCGCTTTCACTGATTGTTAAGGAAAAGTGACAAGCCATAAAGTGGCACTCCACACCTCATTACTGACAATGCCTGCACCTTTGGCTTAGAGTGCCCTTTTTCGCTTAGGCTGCAACTGCGAATGAGAAATTTCAGCTTTTGTGCTTTAGCGTCTTCACAAACCTCTGTTAACATTTGAGCAAGTAGATCAACTAGAGCAACTTTGTGATATGGCAACCGCAACCGTACTGCAATTCATGCAAAAGACTGCCGAAGACCAAGCTCTGCGTCAACAGCTAGAAACATTGCTAGGTGTTGGTGATGGCAATATCAGCAGTGAAACCGAGCTAGACGCTGCCGAAACCGAAGCGTTGAAGGGAGAACGTGCTCCTATTGTTGCTGCCTTTGCTGCCCAGAATGGTTATACCTTTTCGGCTAACGATCTTGTAACTGTAGTTGATGCGTTCCAGCAGCATCAGTCGGGTGTTTTGTCTGATGAGGCATTTGCAACGTTAGTGGGGATGTCGGCGAGCAACAATGCGACTCAAATTGATGCAACGACGAATCTACTCAAACGACTCATACGCTACCTGAGCAAAACCTATTTGGGTCTTGGTTAGTCGCAACACCAGCAATTAGTTAAGCCCTGCTAACGAGCAAGACTGAGGCTAACGACATGATTAGTCTTAATGTTAGACGTTGGCTAACCCGCTGATGCTTGCTTAACCGTAATGCTACTGCTAACCGCGCCAGTTATGTTAGAGCCTACGGTACAGCATCATCTAGATTAGCGTAGCTAGAAATAGCATCGGTCAGCACAGCATTACTCCTTGCCGCAGCAGAGCGATCTGTACTTACATCTGCCACAACGGCTTGTCTCTCGTCGATCGATTCTGCTGCGATCCCCTAAACATTAGAGCCGTTCCCATTACCCAATTCAGCTTGATCGGTAGAAATCAGTTCTCCGATCGTCTCTGTCAGTGCCTTAGGATCCATGAAAATAATTTTGGAGTTATCGCTTTCGCTTAACTTCAGATTTGCCTCGACATACTTCTGAGCGACCAGGTATTGCAACACCGCTTGAGAGTTCGGTTGTCCCTGTAGTGCCCTGGAAATACGCTGAATGGACTCCACCATTGATTCGGTTTCTGACATCGCTGCTTTGCGCTTACTCTCTGCCGCTCGCTCTAGCTCTAGCGATTCCAGCATCGTCTTTGAGGGCGCAATCTCCTGAACTTCTACCCGCATGATTTTCACGCCCCAACTTTCGGTTGCTTCATCCAGTTGGTGCAGTAGCGCTTGATTAATTTTGTTTCTGCCTGAAACCGTTTCCCGCAGATCCATCTGTCCAATTTCACCCCGCAACGCGGTGACAACCAGATTGGTCAGTGCGGATTCTAAATCTTCGACACCGTAGTAAGCCTTCTGCACGTCGAGAATCTTCCAGTACATGACAGCATCCACCGTCAACGGTACGTTGTCACGGGTGATAGCCTGCTGGGGGTCAGTATCCAGAACTTGTTCGCGCGTTGTCTCGACCAGAACAGTATCAAAAACTGGAATGACAAAATTCAAACCAGGCTTCAGGCTGCGACGATACTGCCCTAATCGCTCCACAATGCCCTCGTTACCTTCGTTGATAATCTTGACCGAACCGGCAATATAGCCAACCACTACTAAAGTAAGGGCAGCGATCAGAGATTCCATAGGTAACGCTCCGGCAAAATTGCAGAGAAATTAAGGCAATTGTATTCCCAGTCTAGTGGATTGACGATCGTTCGTAAGAGATGAGGAGTGAGGGATAAGGGGATCAAGGTTTGCAAAAGGTCGTTTTTCATGTCCAGAAGCTCAGTCTTTATGAGCAAACTTCCTGTTTTCAAAGCGTCATGTACTCCTGTGGTATGTACAATTTCGCAGGGCAATGGGCGTATACCGTCGGCATTCCAGCCAAAAGTGGCGTATCGGGCGGCATTATTGCGATCGTTCCACGGCAGGTTGGCATTGCCGTTTTTTCACCACTGCTCGATGTGCATGGTAGTAGCGTGCGTGGTATCAAAGTTTGTGAGGAACTATCCCGGCAGTTTGAACTCCATATGTTTGATCCGCCAATGGGCTGTTTGCACCCGTTGGAACAGTTAAACGACGCAAACTAGCTAGGTTTGAAACTGTTGCGCGTAAAACCGGGCATAACGCCCACTTTTGTC
>DATNQS010000199.1:0-18155 GCA_036703925.1 Candidatus Sericytochromatia bacterium | reverse complement strand
TGGCAGGCTACCAGAACCAGACCCCCCGCTATCCTGCTAGCATAGTCAAGCTGTTCTGGCTGGTTGCTTGCGAAGCGATGCTAGAGCAAGGTCTCCTACAGCCTGATCCTGGCTTGACTGGCGATCTGACCGCTATGATCGTCCACTCCGATAATGATGCTGCCAGCCGCATTTTCGATCGCATTACGCAAACAACCTCTGGCGCAACACTGAGCGGGGCTGAGTACGAAACCTGGCTGAAGCGTCGCTTGCAACTGAACCGCTTCTTCCAAGCAGCAGGCTATAACGGTCTTAGCATCAGCCAAAAGAACTATCCCATCCATTCGCTCCAACTTGAAGCACCGGATGGACGAGAGCTACAGATGCGCGATGAACAGCAGCAGCCAATTCGTAGCCTGACAACCACCGATCAAGCTGCCAGACTGATGTATGAGCTTTACGCTGGAAAGGCAGTGTCAGCCAGTCGCAGTCAGGAAATGATGGCGCTGTTGACGCGAGATTTGCAGCCGGAAACGTGGAAAAAACAACCAAATAATGCGATAGCGGGCTTTCTGGGCGCAGCACTGCCAGCAGACGTGCGCTTTGCTTCTAAAGTTGGCATGACGAGCAAAGCGCGTCACGAAGTCGCTTTCGTTGCATCCCTAGATGGCAAAGTGTCATACATTCTCGCTGTCTTTGGGACTGATGAAGCCTATAGCCAGAATGCAGAGATTTTGCCAGCCATATCCAACACCATCTTTACCCAGATGACTGAACGGTAGGCTCAACTAGCGACGTGTAAGAAGTGCGGCAATGCAAACACAGCACTGCGTGCAAACCAGGGAAGTGTGAACTTACGGACCCGCAAACACTGCGTCTTCAATATCCTGTCGGCTCAGGGAGTATTTGAACGATCGCTGAACAGCGTAATTACTCTCAGGCGGCTGACGATAGCGTACTGTCAGTTGGTCAATCTCCAGGCATAGTTCTGCTTTCCAATCCGAGTGCTGCACATACCAGCAGTGCCGCTCGGCTCGGTCTTGTTCGCACCCCTTAGCAGTAAGCCATTGCTCAATGTCAGGGAGGGGATGGTTGTAAAGGGGAGTATCAGCGGAAGGAAGTGGCATTGAAGAATTTCGAGGGATGAAGAATCTCTAGTATCGCCTGTGTTAAAGCAATATAGGGTCAGGCACCCGGTATTGCACTAGATGGCTCTAAGGCAGAATCGACAACAGGTTTGTCCAACTGTCTTGTCGAAGGCTGGCTCATTGGAGGTTGACTGCTCGCATTAGTGGTTTCAACCGTCTTAATTTCCTGAGGCAAGGCATCAGGATGGACAGCACTGGGCTGAAAAACAGCTTCGCCCCTGGTGATACCGATCGCGATCGCCAGCACCAGGCATCCTACAAAAGTCAACCCTA
Source organism: Candidatus Sericytochromatia bacterium (assembly GCA_036703925.1). Classification (GTDB taxonomy): domain Bacteria; phylum Cyanobacteriota; class Cyanobacteriia; order Leptolyngbyales; family Leptolyngbyaceae; genus Stenomitos. The sequence continues at coordinate 16,755 of DATNQS010000199.1, read as the reverse complement.
AGATGAATAAAGCAAAGATTTCTCCCGGTGACAGCGGGCGATTGGTTGCATCAAGATAAGCCGATGACGATTGCCCAGTACGGGCTGACACCTTTGACTGCGTAAAAGCCTGCGAGGGTTGAATCACAGGTACATTTGAATAACCAATCTTGCGATCGTAAGCAGTGCGCCGTTCTGGGCTACTAAGCGTTGCATACGCTTCGTTAAGTTGTTGAAACTTTGCCGTCGCGATCGCGGCTGACAGCGCAGTCGTATCGGGATGATAAAGCTTACTCAAATCTCGATAGGACTGACGAATTTCACGCACTGATGCTGAAGGATGTAACCCCAGCAAGCCGTAATAACTTGCAGCCACCACTTGTTGCTGTGATGCCTTTTCTTCGTTACCGTGTGGAGTCGCCCGATCATGAGTCACGCGAGAATCCTGCTCTCTTGAAGGTCTGACTTAATTAGCTTCCGCTTATTGTAACTGGGTTAATAGACTCAGAGCCAGGGTGACAATAACAGTCAACCTTAGGAAACGATCAGCCCTACTCCCTACTTCCCACGTCTACCCCTTGCCCTCGATACACCATCCCCGCAATGGCTGACAACAAAAGCCAACCGAGTAGATTAATGCGGACATCAAACAGCGTGACATCCAGAAAGCTAAAGAGGGTACAGCCAACGAAAGCAACGAGATAGCTGAAGTAAAGCAGGCGATCGTGGGTTTCAGTTCGGCCCCCTGCATCGCTCAAAGGCATTTTGGCATACAGCATCAAACTGCCCTGCACAACAATCCAGCCCACTAAACCAAAGAACAATAGGGCAGCGGGTATGCCAGTTTCCGCTGCTAGCATCAGCAGCAGATTATGAGGATGCCCAATGAAGTATTGCATTTGTGCCTGGTAAAGGGGAGTGAAGTTACGTAAGCCCCATCCATTCAGTGGGTGCTGCTGAGTCAGCGACCAGGCAAAACGCCATTGTGTACTGCGGAGTTGAGCAAGGGGGCGATCGGTATAACGCTGATCGGTCAACCGTGCCCAAAAGAACTCAGGCACAACCACTCGCAACCAATCGCGTCCCGGAACGGGGGCAAACGCGGCACCAAGCGCGCTACTCACGACAACGCCAACACCGACCAACAGCCAACGCCAGCCCAAGTAGAGCGCATAAGCAAGACACGCAAAGACTGCGATCGCCCAAGCATTGCGAGAATTGGTTAGCACCAAGGCGATCGCGTTACCCAGTACGGCAACCATCAGGAAGATCTGGAGACGTGGGGAGTTTTGAGCGAAGGCTTCGCCCTCTGCGTCCTCTTCCTGACCAATAGCCACTGACCACTGACCACCATCCGCAGACCACTGATCACTGACCACTGACTGCTGATCACTCAAAAACATCTCAAGCCATAGACCGAGACTCAACATCAGCGTCACAGACAGATAGCTTGCCAGCACGTTGGCGTAAGAAAAGATTGACGCCATACGACCGGGAGGATTACCAGTGGGAGCAATCGACCAGTCAGCGACGATCCACAGCAGTTGCATCTGCCCTGACAATCCGAAAAACTGTTGCCCGAATCCGATCGCCACAACAGGCACCGAGCCAATCACCAACAGCCACGCTATGCGCCGCAGTTTAGCAGGCGTTTGGAGCCACTCGCTTAACCCAGCGAACACAAAAAAGAATGGCAGAAAGTTAAACAGACCCAACAGTGCGTCCATCCGGTTAAACGCCAGAGCAGTGCTGATCAACATGAGCACACTCAGCACTGCAAAGCCCCAGTTAACAGGACGACGCACAATGCCGGGAAAGCGCTGTAGCCAAAGACCGAGCGCCACCAGTAAAATGCCCAGACTACTCAGGAGAGAACTGAACGGCAGCAACAGCACCGACAGTTGGGTGACAGTCCAAAGGGGGAGCCGGGGTTTGAAGCCAGGTCGAATCGGCACCCAGGCATTTAGCCGGTGCTTGAAAGTCATAATTGCCTAACCTGAAGCACGTTACCGCCTCGTTGCAAGTGGTTGTGGCGATCGTTATGCGAGTTCAAAGCATTCAGCACGGGTAAGGCGAATCTGGGCAAGAGCGTAAATGGTGGGAATAATGCGACCGTAATTCGTGGCGATCGTCCGCCATCCCAGGTCTGCCAGGAACCAAGCCCACATCGCTGGACCCACCACTGCAAACACGCTGCGAACGGCAGTCAAGCGTGCTGCACTTAATGCCATCCCACGACGAGCAGTTTGTACCGCCAGATAATTTTGAAACTGTGTCGCCGCTATAGCCCCACCAGCCGACACTGCCTGCTGCGCGACCTGATAAGTCGCAAAATGAAGCGCAAACTGACGTGCAATCTGCTGTAGCAAAAGCGGACGCAACACTGAGCTAATCGCGATCGCGCCACTGCCTTTCATCAGCAGGCTCAATGGGTCTTGCTGCAAAGCTAGAGGAAGTTGGGGCAGCAGTTGAGAGTGGGTAAGCGATCGCTGTAGCTGAATCGTTAATGCACCCCGTTGGGTAGCAGGCAACTGCTTCCAGGCACGCGACAGCAGCGAAAGAAAAACCTCTGCTTCCAAATCTACCGTAGACATTGATCCTTGATAGGGCAGCTTAAGATGCCGACAGACCTGAATTAAAATTTGACGATAGGTTAGCCGCTGCGTTTTGCGGCTCAGTACCGTCATACCATCCGCCGCAAGAAACTGAAACCGTTCTTCCAACGCACTGAGCCAGTCAGCACGATTTTGGCTTTGCACCGCGATCGGGTCAGCAGCATTTACATAGTCAAGCGGATTAAACTTGGGGCGAAACAGAATTTCCGTCAAATCTTGCAACTCTTCTTCTGTTGCCAACTCCAATGCGGCTCTCAGTTCATTCACCCCTTGTCCCTCCCCATCTATGAATTTGATTGGCTGCAATTATTCTACTCAATGGGTAGGGGATATGAGGGTAAAGAAAAAAGTAAGAAGATCAGTTACACAGATGAAAAATTACCCTCCGTTCCCCACCGAGCATCCTTAGGTAATTACGTGCAGCCAATCAAAACAGAATGCCTGTACTCACTTGCTTTAAATCGATCGTGACCAAGGTGCCCTGCCCTTCTGCCCACGTTGCAATCAGTAACCCATGTGGTTCGAGTACTGCGATCGCGGTTGGGTTAGCCGGTCCTATCATGCGTCCCACGACCAGACCGTTACGGTCTAGCAACACAATGGTTCCATCCGCCGCCATCAAAATATCGCCCCAAGCGGCAGATGCGATCAGGATCGGCACAATGTCTAACCCCACACGCAGCAGCTTAAGGGGTTTCAAATCAATCAGCAAGACAGAGTGAGGCTGCCCTGGTTCCAGCGCGATCATGCGGTAAGGCATAGCGCTCCCCAAAAGATGGCGCAACGGCACCGGTAGACTCAGAGCCATCACTGGATGCCCGCGACGAGTGAAAATTTCCAGCAGCACACCCGTGATGTAAGAATGCGTACCCTTGTCTAAAAGGTGGGAAAAAGCAACAACATAGCGCGAATCAACCATCGCCAGATGAAACAGATTGCCAGCTAAACGAAGGGCAGCGCTAGTGCCACTGTTACAACTGACGGGTTTAGACGACTGGATGGGTGACAATGACCAAACGTTCAAAAGGCTGGTTACTTTGTCTGCTTCTAGTGCTGCTACTGCTATCCAGCGACCTTTTGCATCGATCGCAGCCAAAAAGTCTTCACTAAATTCAGCTACCAATTCAGGTAACAGATGTATCAGCGAGCCGTCGTTACTGGCTGTATGTGGCAACTGCTTCTGGCTGGGCAGAGCAACGCCAGTTTGAAAAAGCTCAACGGGGACGCGATAAATTGCGCGCTGCATGATAGCAAAGCAACCTTGTGGGCGCACCAGCAATTCTTTCACCGCTTGGGGCAACCGCACACAGGAAAACAGCGATCGCCCGTCAACCTCAACTGGGCTTACCGCCTCTCCAGCCAAAAGCCTTCCCGCATAGATTCGGCAGCTAATGTCGTTTTTGTGAATCTGATAGACTCGATCGGCTGTAGCGTCAAACGGAGAACTAACTACAGTCTTTGCTATAGCAGTTCCATTGAGATCACCCTGAGATGATGCCTCTCCCGCCACGGTTACTAACTGTTGCACCCTTGCTTGTAAGATTTCCTGCTGCACGTAGTGGCACTCGCTGACAGGTTGCACACCAGAAGCTTGCAACAACCTCGTATCTGCCCAGGTGCGATCGAAATCGACACTAGCTGCTGCTGTCTGCACAGCCTTAAGCATTTCTGTAGCGGACTGAAAGCGTCGCGCTGGTAACTTTTGCAATGCCGTCAAAATGACTGTTTGCAACGTTGCTGGCACTGTCTCTGGGATACTCACAGGACGGTTCAGATGCGCCGACATCATCTCGATCGGCACACCAGAAAACGGTCGGTAGCCTACCAGTAATTCAAACAGCAGTACGCCTACAGCATATAAATCCGATGTAATCGAGTACTGACCATAAAACCGCTCCGGAGCCATATAGGCAGGCGATCCAGTATTGCCGCTCCCATCGCTAATGATGTCTTGATGCAGACGGGCAATGCCAAAATCAGAGATGCGTGCCCTCCAACCATCTGCTTGCAGCGTCAGCAAGATGTTTTCTGGTTTGATGTCACAATGCACAATGCCTCGATGATGGGCATGATCGAGTCCAGCCAATATATCGGTCGCCAGCTTCAAACACTGGCTTGGATGCAGGCGTATATCATCTTCCATCAAACCGCGCAAGGTGCCTCCTTCGCAGTAGTCCATCACCAGATAACGCCCAGTAGGAGTATGCTCCAAAGCATGGCACGTCACGATGTTGTCATGTTGCAAACTCAGCAGAAACCGCAGTTCGCGTAAGAATTTATGGGTTGGAAACCGTTCTTTATTCAGCTCTTTTAAGGCAACAAGGCGACCCGTTTTGCGATGGCTGGCACAGTACACCTGCCCAAATTGCCCCTGACCCACTAAGCCCAGTAGTCGATATTTAGAACGCTTTAGCTCTTTTGCAAGGAGGTACGACACATCGGCAAGATAGTTATTGATTATTAGTTTTTAGTTATTGATTGCTGTGCGATCGCTTAAAGACTACTGATCGAAGGCAAATTTGTTCACTCTTAGGATCGTGGATTAATTAATTTGAAACATTTCTCTTCTGTAGGGACGTTCCATGGAACATCCCTACAGAAAGAATTGCACCTTATTAAATCCGTGTTCCTTAGTCTTTGCTATGGCTTCAAACAGCACCGCTTCACTAGTTCATTAAGGCTGGCTACGGTGTTGTCCGATGTCTAAAAACCAACAACTAAAAACTACCTACTTAGTGCAGAGCTTTTGCATAATCACGTCATGCTCTAGACGGCTTTCGACCATTACTTCGGCAGGCTGTAAGCGATTAGCTAAACCCAAGACAAACTGATTCTGTTTTGCGCCCATGGACTCACACTCAGTTTGGATACAGTGCAGCTCACGACCTGTCAATTGACTAAAAAACGAACTTATGACACCAGCTTCCAGGAAGCAGACGGGCAATTCGCCTTGAGGCGCTTGACTGGCAAAGGGCGAACCCGATGTTTGAAGGATCAAAAAGCCACGCTGCTGGTAGGACTGATCTAACTCAATTTTGCCCCAGCCATAGGCGACCCAGCAAGACTGCAAACTGTTAAGAAACTCCAGCATTGGCATATCTGCTAAAGCCGTGCCATAGTAATCCGTTAGCTCTTCACGAAAGCGTGTATAAAAGTTTTTGCCCCACCAGCGACCGCAGTTGAAAAGTACTAACCGCGACGCTTGACCCGTTTCTTTTTGCAGCCCACTATAAATCGCTTGAATCAGCGTTTCGGGCAGTGCTAGCAGGCGATCGCCACGGCGATTTTCCAACAAGCCCAGCTCTAAATCGCCCTTCACGTAGGCGTCGATCGCAAAGTAGTCACCAGGAACGCGGTTATTTGTTAGTAAGTCAGCGACAGAAATCATAGAGCGACACCAGAGATTTAGCTTGGACTAGAAATGCCTCTATTGATGAGGGCAAGATGATGAGGGCAAGAAACAAAGGGAATGGGGCAGAACTCGTTCTAATGTCCAGCACTGGAAAGTGTTGACGCTTGCAGCATAGCCGTCTGCACTTTCGCGATATAGGGACCCACCAGATTGATTTGCTTGGGGGTGAGTGCTTGCGTCAAGCGTTGGTTGAGGAGCCGGAAGAGTGCTGTATCGATCGCTTGCGTGTTGTAAATACTGATTGTTTTTGTGAGCCAATTCAATAAGCGTTCTTGCACAAACATCTCATCATTAAGCAGCATTCCCATCGCTGAGTAGCGCAACAGCAGCAGCGCATTTTTAAGACTCCGCTCCAAGTTCTCTACCGTTTCGTTGGGCAGTGCTGCTTCCAACTGGTCTGCTACCTGCTGCATGATATCGAGTTCGCGATCTCGCAGCGCCCGATACACATCGAGCCGCTCTGGCAAGGAATGCACGTATTGATTAATCAACCCAAGCTCTTCAGATTTGAGGTAACGATGTTCAGCTTCATCAAAGATCGTTGCGATTTGTGGGTGCATATGCTTTTCAGGGAAAAAAGACGAGGGATGACGGATAAATGATTGAGTGATGAGCCTTTGGCCTTAAAAATTTAACCTTTAGAACAAGCCAGAAAAGTCATCCAGGGTAAGCTCATCATTGGCGGATGGCGGAGGCGTTTGGACAACAGTCGGTGCTGCGATCGCGGTGTCTGCCCAGTTCACGGTGGCGAAGAACTGACAAACGCTCATTTTTAGACTTAGAGGAGCGTTACTGTCTTCAGAAGCACTCAGTTTAAGCTCCTGCATTGCAGGCGGATGATCGTCCCAGTTGACGCTCGTAAAGAACGCCTTTACAGAGTCTCGCTGCCACGAGGCAACGGCAGGACGCGCCTTGGCACCATTGGTCTGGGGTAGGGTAAGGGTACTCATCGCAACAGATCTCCTGTCCGTAAACGCTTCTCAATATCTCTGGCAGTTGCCCCTTCATTGAGCCAGAAGGAGGCAGCATCAATCCGATCTTGACCACCCAGGAGAAATTTACAGTAAGTTTCTCCCATGGAGTAGCACTGAATCTCAATGCAGCTCAATTGTTTTTTGACCATTTCGGTGAAGAAACCAGCGAACAGTCCGGCATAGAGATAACAGACTGGCTTACCAACGTCGCCTAATGTGCGTGCAACGGCAGAGTCAAACACGTTGATAAACATGAAGCCTTGCTTGCGATCGCCCATGTCTACTTCCCAACGCCCCCAGCCTTGCGAGGTAAAGGGCCACCACCAAGTCTCAAGCAAAAACAGGAGGTTGGTCTGGCGCAGGTTGCGATCGAATTCTTTTTCAAACCACTTTTCAAAGAAGAAAGCATCTTTTTGCCCCCACTCACACCCGATTGTGTACATGGTTGCGGCTGAAGCATCGCCCACTTCTTCTTCTAAGCCCTCCACCAAACCGATGATGAAATCCTCGGTTGTCAGCATATTTCTGCTGCCGTTCCAATCGACGATCGTGCCCTTCTCCTGGTCGAACTGGAAGAAGTCTCGAAACCCATAGTGATTGTGTTTTTTGGGGTTTCTCAATTTGATAGAGCTTTCTTGAGGCGTTGCAATCACCATGGTCTTTTCTCAGCAAAATCTAAGTGGTCTGAAGCAGTTACGCAAGTAGTCAAAGGAGCGGTGCAGGGTGGGAAAACGAACACTGAAGTTTGTGAAAGGCAAGCAGGCGGACAGAAGTGCAGCATCACTTTTGTAGAAAGGTCGTTAGCAGTAGCCACAAAAGGCTGCTGGATCGTTTGTAGAGCTGCTTCTGCTTTAATGTTCCCGACGTTGCAAAGATCTAACTCATCATCAGGAGATAGTTAAAGATCTTCATAAAGGGTTCTTACCAGTGTCTTGGGACAGCCCTGATTCCGTTGGCACAGTACTGACAATGTTAGAGAAACAATATAATCTGTGCAAAAATTTTTGCAGGCAAGGCTTTTGCCCTCAGCAAGCGATCGTGGGATACAGTTTTTCAGGGTATCGATCGATGAAGATAATAATGTCCTAGAGTCAAATCACCATAATTGAGCCTCTTCTCGGAGAGGCTTTTACTTTGGCAGTGTGACTGGGCAGCTATATTGCCACTGGTCGCAGGTCAACCAGTAAATAAAGGGATGGAACCGCCTTTGAAAGCAAGAGCAGAACGAATGAAGCCTTCCCACTCAAGCGCTTTGGTGACAGAATCCACTTCATTGGAGGTTGACATATTGACCATTCTTAGAGGGCGTGCAGTAGATTAGAAGCAACTTAACTTTACACAGCAAGCGAGGGAGCGATAGAGCATGGTAGATTCGACTGAACAGCCAGCCGCACATCGAGTGGTTGTTATTGGTGGTGGCTTTGGTGGGCTGTATGCGGCAAAGGCATTGGGTCGTACGGCGGCGGCTGTAACGCTGATTGACAAGCGCAACTTTCATTTGTTTCAGCCGCTACTCTATCAGGTTGCCACGGGGACGCTCTCTCCAGCAGACATTTCTTCACCTTTGCGTGGCATCCTTAGCGACAGCAAAAATACTCAGGTGCTGATGGATGAGGTTATCGATCTGGATCCGCACCAACAGCAAATCGTCTTACAACAGGGCGAATCACTCTCTTATGACACGCTGATTGTAGCGACTGGAGTCAGTCATCACTATTTTGGCAATGATCAGTGGAAGCAAACAGCTCCTGGTTTGAAGACCATTGAGGATGCTTTAGAGATGCGGCGGCGGATCTTTGTTGCCTTTGAAGCAGCAGAGAAAGAAACGGATCCAGAGCAGCGACGCGCCTGGTTAACATTCGTCATTGTTGGTGGTGGTCCAACCGGAGTGGAACTGGCAGGCGCGATCGCCGAACTTGCCTTCAAAACGCTGAAACGTGATTTTCGCAACATTGATACCAACGAGGCACAGGTTCTCTTACTAGAAGGCATGGATCGGGTCTTACCGCCTTATCCGCCAGAGTTATCGGCAAAGGCAGAAGCGTCCCTTACGAAACTGGGCGTCACGGTAGAAACGAAAGTACTGGTGACGAATATTCAGGACAACACCGTCACCGTTAAGCGGGATGGTCACGAGGAATATATTCCAGCGCGTACCGTCTTGTGGGCAGCAGGTGTCAAAGCGTCAGCGATGGGTCAAGTGCTGGCTGATCGGGCAGGTGCGGCACTCGATCGCGTGGGGCGGGTCATGGTTGAACCCGATCTGAGTCTGGCAAATCATCCCAATATTTTTGTGATTGGCGATCTAGCCAACTTTCCGCACCAGGGCGAACGTCCCTTGCCCGGTGTTGCACCCGTTGCCATGCAAGAAGGTGAGTATGTTGCCAAACTACTCAAGCAGCGCTGGCTGGGCAATACGGTAGCACCGTTTGTCTACAAAGATTTTGGTAGCCTCGCTGTGATCGGTCAAAATGAGGCAGTGGCTGACCTTGGCTTTGTCCGGTTTGATGGGGTGCTAGCCTGGCTGCTGTGGATTTTTGCCCACATCTACTTCTTGATTGAGTTCGATAATAAACTCATTGTCATGCTGCAATGGGGCTGGAATTACTTCACTCGCAAGCGTGGCGCTCGTATTATTACGGGTGAACTGATGCCAGAGGAAGATATCGCCTACCCTGTGCCAAGTAGTCAAGCGCCAGTCAAAGTGTAGGTGAAGCATAAGGTCGCGGTTTATTGAGTTTAGACGGCTGGATCAGCACTCATCGCGGGTCTTTTGGGGCTACTCGGCGATCGCACAATCGGCTGATGCCAGGGCAAGTTGAGCTGTCTAGGCGGGCGCTCAACTTGCACCAGATACAACCCAGTTTTTACGAGTCAGAATGTTGCTCTCGCGTCAAAATTCCGGCTCTTACCTTGGCGCGATTGTACCCAAGGACATCAACGTAGTAGCGTTCTGGCGATGCTGCTACCTGGATCTTTCGCTGCTCGCATAGCCAGGAGAAATACTCCAATGCCACTCTGCGTCGTTCACCTTGTGGAAGCGCTTCGGCTTGCTTCAATTTGGTCTGCCAATCAGCTTGTGCAGCATCGCTGTCACTATGCCACTCAATCAGCGGCTGAAACACTAGTGAATCAAGCAAGCCTTGAAAGCCCAGGAACGCCAAGCGATAGATCAGTAAATTGCTTAAACGACCGTAGAAATAGCCACCGTGAACATCCACTCCAACACCTTTCCCAGGCTTGCTAGAGAAATCAGCATAGGCTTTGAGGAGTTTGGCGTAATTGAAGAACGTTAGGGGCGATCGCTGCCCTTCACCGATCAAAACATTCATTTCCTTCTGATGTCGTTTTTCGTAGGTAGTGAAATCTCGGTACTCAGTGCAATCGAGATATGTGAACAAATCTGCGATCGATTCAGGATCTTGTTTCGTTGTGACAAGTAATTCTTCGTCAACCTTCTTATCTCGCTTTTTGGACGGGTCTCGCCGTAGACCCCGAGTATTCTGCTCTAAGGTTTGCACCCCAATATAATCCAAGAGATGATCAACCTTTCCACTGATTAACTGTTTAAAGTTGACAATTCCGTAGACATTTTGTTGAGGCAGGTTCACGCTTACATTGCCTAACCGAAAGCCCTGAGAACGAGTGCCTGCTGGGAACGAAAAATAGTTAGCCGTTGTCGAAGCCAAGCGTAAAGCCAGGTCTCCTTCGCTGCTAAAAAGATACGCTTCTTCAAAGCGCCGCAGGGCTGAACGCAAGAAGTTTGTACGACTAGAGAGAATAGTTGTGAGCGGAATATCGGGTGAAATTAGAATTAAACGCCCTAACAAAAAAGTGCGGCCAATATGAGATGGTGGCAGTTTCTCTAAACTTTGGCTGTCGCCAATAGCCGCTGGATCAAACACATCAGAGAGGATACGGATCACTTGTGCAGTGACAAAGCCGCCCATACTGTGACCAATAAACGTTAGTCGAATACGCGGCTTTTCTTGATTCCAATACTTGGCTGCGTCTTGAAATTTTGCTGCGGTGTACGCTGGCTTCTTTGCACGTACTAAACTGCCATAAATGTTGAGAAAGACGGCATCCTCTACTGCTGACAGATTGCCTTGCTTTAGCTCAGGTAAGAGCAAACGAAAGGCATCTTCCTGGTAATGGCTCAGATAATCTGGCTTATTCTCGATCGCTTCCCAGGTTTTTCTAACTGCTTTTGCCAGCACGTCAAGCGGCAGCTGGAAGTGTTCACCCACTTCTTGCATCACTGTTTCAAAAAGTGAGTCATTGATGTGACGCTTCATCAAGCCCAAATCAAGTTGCCGAATAAATTCAACTAAATCAGGAACCCCAAAGTTAGTCGCGCGGTAGGAGTCTCGGAAATAAACAATGATACGTAAGATAAATAAGGTGCCAACGAGCATTAATGTTGCAACACCCAGAATGATAAGTATGGCAGCAAGGAAATCGACGATCGATGTTGGAAAGATCAGGAGCAAGAGCAACCCGATCGCAGCTAAGATTAACCCACCACGGAACAGCAGGGTCAAAATTACAGGTAAAGCTTTACCAGCATTCTTAAGGCTAGAAGGAACGCTTTCTGATGGCCAGCGATAGCCCAAATAAACAAAGCTATTAAGATTCTTAGAAATGGCTAGATCTTGTTGATTGAGATATTCCCAAGTTTTCTGCCAACCTTCCCGCACGTAGTCTCTTCCCTCAACCTGTTTTCCACCTTGGGTAATTTTTTCGATGCCTGTGTTGTAACCATGAATTTGAATGACAAGCCCTGTGTAGCTGTTGTTCTTCCGCGTGTTTTGGTAGAGGCTTTCAACAACGTCACTGACAGTTGGCACAAGATCATCTGGTTTGCGTTCGTCTTCCTCCATGTCAATGGGAGCCGTACTACGCACAAAAAAACCAGGCAACGGCTGCGGCTTCCCTTCAATCAATTGCCCCTGACTAAACTCATCAACCCAGAGATCCATTTTGTACCCTCATTACGAAACCAAATTAATCGGTAGCCCTAATTATTTGTAAGAAGGGAGCTTTGCCGCCAGAAGGCTTTACCCCACACCCGCTAGAAATAGCCTGGTTTAATTGCACCAGCTAGTGATCAGCGTGCTACTACTGCTCTCAACAACAGTGCTAACTCTCCATGACAGGGTTGAGCCAGTACAAAAGGCTGGAGTGCTTGTAAACGTCAGCAGCAAACGAAAACGCTTCGGCGATCGACGGCAAAACCTGTCGGATTGTAGCCTGGTTCATCCGTAAATCTTTTCTTTAGCAAGAATAATTAAAGCGCCGTTCATTGATCTTCACTGAGTCATACGTTACTGTGGGTTGGTTTAATTGGTATGAGGTTACAACAATGGAGGTCATTCCGGCGATCGACCTATTAGAGGGACGCTGTGTGCGGCTGTATCAGGGTGATTACGAGCAGGCGCAAACATTTGACGAAAATCCGGTCGCTGTAGCACGGCAGTGGGCAGACCAGGGCGCAACCCGCTTGCACATTGTCGATTTAGATGGAGCGAAAGCAGGGCATCCTGTCAATGTGGCGGCGATCGAGGCGATCGTGCGTGCCGTTGATGTGCCGATTCAAGCCGGTGGTGGTTTGCGTGATCGCGCCAGTGCAGCAGCATTGCTGAAGCTAGGCGTGCAGCGAGTTATTTTGGGCACTATTGCAGTTGAGCAGCCCGACCTTGTGCGTGAACTGTGCCAGGAGTTTCCCGATCAAATCGTAGTAGGGATCGATGCACGTAATGGGCGAGTGGCTACCAGAGGTTGGCTAGAAACATCTGAAGTGCTGGCAACCGAACTGGCGCAACAGATGGCAGACTTAGGCACTGCTGCCATTATTTACACTGACATTCATCGCGATGGCACACTACAAGGTCCCAACTTGGAAGCGCTCAGAGAACTGGCAGAGGGCGTAACGGTGCCAGTGATTGCATCCGGTGGCATGAGCACTGTAACTGATTTGTTGAGTTTGCTGGCACTAGAACCGTTAGGCGTAAGCGGGGCGATCGTCGGTCGTGCCCTTTACACCGGAGACATTGTGCTGCAAGAAGCCTTACGAGCGGTGGGGCAGGGTCGTTGGCAGGATATTCCACCTGACTTTGGTACGTCAGCGCTAGCGTAAACCTATAGATAAAGCCCTACAGGCGGTCTTAATAATGAAGCATCATTCGGCTGCCTGCTAAATCGCGGATGAGGGGCAATTTAGAGTGAATGTAGTGAGTGTAAGCGTTGGCTTCATCGTGGTCAAGCGATCGCTGAGTTTTAAGCTGCTTGAGCAACCATAGCACTAAGCTGCTGTCGTCTAAATTGAGCAACAGCTGAGATTGGCTAGTTTCCACAACGGACCAAAGCTGACGCAGCATGGATGGAGACATACAACTTTTTCCAAATTAGGACTAGAGAGGTATTGTCCAGAAGTTGATGCCATTTGGCTGAGTGAGCACATGATCTTCTGGTTAGCCCTGTCTACGCTCACAATAGCGAACCAACCGGAACCAATTGTAGGATCACATAAGACGATACAAGAGTTACAAATTGCTTCATTATCCGATTTATATCTTGACCTTCGCCCTCATAAAGCGATCGCCCCAGTAGACAGGTGTAACATGAAACCAAGTTCAGAGGCCGAAAGGTTAACACTCATACCTGAGTGCAGAGCATCTCATAGTTCGTCTTACTTAACGTGTTCTTGTTACTAACGTCCCGCATACACTTGCATCGGCTCTTTGATCAAGCGGATGTAAAGATGACGGAAGGTTGATTTGATGACGCGGGGCATCCCGAAGTCGATCGGCATTAGAGCGTCTGGCAGTTTCCAGTCTGTGATGTGGAGTACCTGCGGCTGTAGCAAGGGAAAGTCGATCGCCTCCACCGTAGAACATAGCCCTAACCGTTGCGACGCTGCGACAGTTGGCACCGAGGCAGGATCGACGTTGAGAATGTCCACGATTGCTCGATCAAGCGCAAAGACATTGCTAGAAGCAGCGAGCAAATTCAGACGACGGGGTTCACCACCGCTCGGTCCGTTACCCTCGTGCCCAAGAATGCCATCCAGAATAGTGAGGTCAGGGGCAATCGCCCGTGCTGTTTCAACCAGCATGGTGCCAAAGCGATCGCAATCTTTGCCCGCTTCCATGTGCCACCAGGCTTTCATCTTGCCAGGAACACAGCCAAACAGATTTTTCACACCCATCGTCATGGTTAGCTGGACATGAGACTTCACCTTGGGCAGGTTGATCACAACATCAGCCTCGATCGCTTCCTTAGAAAGCAGCAAATGATTAAACTCTGCGCTTACCGTTTCGTAGCGCTTGCCGTGAAACTCTACGATCGGCAGGTTCAGTGCATCGATTAGCGGCAAATAACCATTCGCTTTTGCGACTCCCTTGGCGCTGCCGAAAGCCGGACCATCACCCAAAAAAGGCTTGCCGCCTGCTGCCTGCACCATCTGAGCGACACAGTAAACCACCTCAGGTCGCGTGACGCATTCCTTACTGGGACGCGACCCCGTTAGCAAATTGGGCTTTAGCAAGACGCGATCGCCCGGTTTGACAAATGCTGCCATACCGCCCAACGGCTCTAGTAACGTTTCGAGCGACTGACGCAGTTGGGTGCGATCGTACGACTGGGCGCGAATCAAGCTAACCGATGGCTGCACGTCCATAAAAGTTCTAGCGAAGGTAAAGTTGGCTTTAAAATTACAGAAAGTTCTGTGAGCGCCCGTTACTCGTGAGCGCGGCTAAGGGCAGTGATACGTTGAGCATTGGCGAACACCCCTTCACCATGAATTTGTGCGATCGAGGGCTTCAGCTCAATTTTCAACACGTTGGCGCGGCTCACGCATACCGTTTGATCGGCTAGATGGAAAAACCACCATTCTTTATCGAGAATTCGCCGAATTTCTTGCTGCAATTCCTGTTCGAGCGCTGCCGGATCGGCTAGTTGCGAAAACTTAAACGACTCTACCTGTCCATTTAGATAGTAAATGGTAATCTGCATCTCGTTATCGTATTGGCTATGCATATCCGTTTCTCCTCATTCAATTGGGTACTGGGTTAAAAAGTCGCAAATAGTGGCATTGTAGCGGCAACTATCACGATCGCAAACCTGACAGCTTAAAACATCTTACGTTTAGAGTTTAAGGCTCAGATACCATCTCATCCCAATTTCAACCAGCCTGACGCTTCAGCAACGCCTGGGAGAACTTTCTATAGATAAAATTATTGCTTGTAAGGGCAGGTGTTGCCAGAGCGCATTCAGACACTCCAGGTCAGCAGAAAGGAACCTGCAATGTAGGCGAAGGCTTCAATCAGTCCTGCGCCAAGGTTTGGTATCGACTGATTAACGATTTCATCCGAAATTTTCACACTGGGCACCAAAACGACATCAGCCAACCAGCGGATCAACGCCAGGGCAAGCAGGCAAAAGCCCAAAATAACTAGATATTGGGTAAAGCTCTCCGTCCAGTTTTGAAACTCTGGTGTAAACGCAACTCGCACAACATTACCAGTGGCGATCAATAAGCCAGCTAGCGCCACGCCAGTCGCTGGATTGTTACGTTTGCAGATTTCTCGAAAGACGTTGTAGTGAACCACGCGAGGATAAAGGGTGCTCACCAGCACCAGGACGCTCAAACCCACAACCCAACAGACTAAGCCAACAAACCAGGTGCCACTCTGTCCGCCGAGTGCTGCGCTCAAAATGAGTCCGTTGGCAATATGTACACCCGCTTCGGCTGAGGCAGCACCAACGTTTTGCTCCTCTACTATTTCGCGGGCACAGTCACAGCGGCGGAGAATGAGTCGATCGCCCACCCATGCGCCCACCAGCATCAGCAAAATGACTCCGGCACCGTAGCTTGCCAGGTAAAGCAACTGGTCGAGCCATGTTTCCCCTTCTTTGTCCAGCACACCTGCCAGTGCCAGGATGATGCCGAAGTTGTAGCCAACCAGCGCGATCGCCACTGCCGGATTATCCCGCACAAACAACTCCAGGTTTAGATCCATGCGCCGGAACAGCTTTTGATACGCAAACTGTCCAAGCCAGAAAACACCAAAGCCAACTGCTAATTCAGTGATTACAAACCCAATGCGGGTCATGCCGTCGAGAAAGAAAGGGTTCATATAGTTGTTAGTTGTTAGTTGTTAAAGCGGAAGGAGGGGAGTGGGAAATAGGAAATAGGGAGTAGGGAATAACTCAAAACTTTCTTTTTTAGCTTTCATCCCTTATCTTCCATCCCTCATCCCTCTCTTTTCACTCGCTTTAGTAATCCGATCAAGGTATCTGCTAACTGATTGTAGAAAAAATAATCGTGAGCGCCGATCGTTGTTACAGACGTGCCACCAAATTGGCGCTTGAACTGCGAAAACTTGGCATAGTTGTGGTTTGGATTGCAGGTATAACCGTAGAAATCGTAGTGTTTGCAGCCTCTGGCTTTGGCACGCTGCATGGCTGCCCAATGAAGCCCATAACTTGCCATCACATGTGGATGATCAGTGCTGCGCCCACCGTAAAGGTATGTCGCCCGATCGCCCCAGTACAAGATTAAAACGGCTGTCAACACCTCACCGCGCCAGGTTGCCAAGCCGATTTCTGCCATTTGAGCGGCAAAGAGCGTTTGACAAAGGTTGATGAAAAAGCGATAGGGTTCACCAAAGAAATGCTGCCGTTTTACGGTTTCCCAAAACAAATTGTAGAACAGAGGCAGCGCTTGCATATCCGTTGTAAATTGCGTTTGCACGCCATAGCGCTGGCTCAA
>DATNQS010000198.1:0-7012 GCA_036703925.1 Candidatus Sericytochromatia bacterium | reverse complement strand
GCGCCAGTGCTGCCAATGAGCCTAGTGAAATTCGACGTGCCGATGTCTGCCTGTATGCCCAGACCCTGATTCAAGTGACCCGCGACGCGCAATGTCGAAGTGGGCAAGCGCTGCTGATGGTGGCACGATCGACCTGGCGCGATCCACAACTGGAGTCTTTACAGGATGATGTGGATGCCAGGCGCACTCCTGGCTTACACCCGATCGTGTTTGCACTCGTCGGTCGTGCCGTTCACCTGAGCGAGAGCGACACCAGCGTTGCATTTCTCCATAGTTTTGTCACTGGTGTCATTGGCGCGGCGATACGCCTTGGCGTTTTGGGACACTTAGGCGCACAGGCTCTGCTCTCGAAAATGGCAGCCGAAATAGAGCGGATTGCCATGCAAGCCTCGGAGCTTGCTTTAGACGAGATGTGGTCATGTACGCCTGCGATTGACATCGCTCAAATGTCACATCAACACTTGAGCAGTAAGCAGTTTGCTACTTGAGGAACGGATCTAAAGAAAACGATCACCAGCATGGAGGCGCTGAAAGGCCTTGAGTCAATCGTAGCCTTTAGACCACGATCGCTGCTTGATCTCATTCTGAGCGATAACGCTGGAGCTTTGATCTACAGCCCTTTCCAATTGAATAAGCTATACTCTTTCACCCCTTCACTCACCCACAAGAATCTGTGCTTACCGATTGGAAAATGACTGTAATTGGTGCTTTTTACCAAGCTTCAGCCCCTAACGACTCTTCACTTAACAAGGCAATTTAATAATAAACGCTGTCCCCTGCTCTGGTTGAGACTCACAAATTAGCTGTCCCCCATGCTTTTCAACGATTTGGTAGCTGATAAATAAGCCCAGCCCAGTGCCCTTTCCCATCGGTTTGGTGGTAAAGAAAGGGTCAAACAGTTTGGCTTGAATGTCCTCTGCTATGCCGCGACCGTTGTCCTTGATCGAGACTTCTACCCAGTCAGGCTCGGCACAACGGGTTGAAACGGTCACTGTTCTGGAAACTGGTTGGTCTTTTTCAGTGGTCTCTAATTCATCGATCGCATTACTAATCAAATTCATAAACACCTGATTGAGTTGCCCTGCATGGCAGTGAACTAGAGGCAAGGTTCCATAGTGCTTTTCAATCTCGATCGGCGCACCTGAAACTAATTTCAAGCGATGCTGCAAGATCAAGAGCGTACTTTCTAGCCCCTCATGCAGATCTACCGCTTTGACCTCCGCTTCATCTACCCGTGAAAAATTCCGCAACGATTGAACAATTTCCCGAATGCGCTCAGTTCCCATCCGCATTGAGGCGCAGAGCTTAGGAAAATCTTCTTCAATATAAGCCAAATCACTGTCTTCCAAAAGCTGAAGCAAATCTGGTGGGGGGGCTGGTATCTGTTGCTGATAAGCCTGGATTAACTTCAATAAAGTGTGAGTATACTCCTGAATGTGAGTCAGATTGCCACCAATAAAGTTAATGGGATTGTTCACTTCATGGGCAATCCCAGCGACTAATTGTCCCAGGCTAGACATCTTCTCGCTATGGAATAACTGCACTTGTGTTTGCTTCAAATCGTTCAAGGTCTGTGTCAATTGGTCAGCTTGCTGTCGGGTCTGAGCCAGTAACTCTGCATGTTGCAGGGCAACTCCCAATTGCTCTGCAATGTGGCTGGCAAATTTAATTTCAGACGTTCTCCATTGACGAGTTGCAGAGTGTTGGTAAACGCCCAGCAAGCCCCACAGCGTTTGACCGGCAAAGATGGGAATGGCCATAAATGCCTTCACCTGGAATTGTTCAAGGATGTCAAGATGACACTGAGCATAACCCTGCTGGTAAATGTCATGTACAACCGAGTTGTCACCTGTGCGGTATCGCCCACCTTGAGTGTCCTGTAAGTATGTATCGTTCCAAACGGTATTTACCTCAAGCTGCCCATTGCTTTGCCATTCTGGTGTGACGGCTTCATAATTGCTGACAAATTCTCCTCCCCAATCGGCATTAAAGCGATAAACGGCAACGCGTTCTGCTTTAAGAACAGTAGTTAGTTCCTGCGTGGCGATTTGAAAGATTGTGTCGATGTCTAAGGATTCACGAATTTTGGCAACGATTCGAGACAGTGTCATTTGCCGTTCCACTACCCGTTCTAGCTCGGTATTGGACTGCTGAAGTTGCCCAGATTGCTGTTTGAGTGCTTCTGTTCGCTCTTCCACTTGCCGTTCTAAATTGGTATTGAACGCTTGCACCTGCTGATACAGCCGATACTGTTTAATGGTTGCTGCAAAGCGTTCTCCGAGAGCCTGAGCATACTTAATCTCTTCTTCCGTCCAATGCTGCGCCTGTCCTTTCTTAAGCTGCTGCCAGCCTTCAAAGGATTGACGCGGCATTAACTGACGTGTATCTGGATCGTGGTACCCAGCCCACTGAGTTTCTGTCTGTATTTCGCTACGAAAGAAGGTTAGGCAGCCAATGATTTGGGCACCGTGCTTAAGAGGAAGAATGAGAGCACTGCGAATGCTTGTGCCATCAAAGAAGGGAGCAAGGGTACGGCATAAAGGCTCTTTATAAAGATCATTCACTGCCCAGGATGATGCGATCGGCTTGAAGTTATGAATGGGTTCTGCTAGTTCATAAACGGCTCGCATCCACTCAACCGACCAGGGTTTATGCCCTGTTTCATCCAAAGGTTGCTCCAAGGCAGAGTGTAGATATTGTTGCCATAACAAATTCTCTTCAATTGAACGATTCTGGATAGGATCAATGAGAGCGGGCTGCTCCCCATTGGTGTAAATTTCTTTCGATGAACAACTATCTCCCAAGAGATACAGCCGACCACCGGCATTAAGGGTGAGAGAAGCCGTTTCAAGTGCATCCTGCCAATTGGCTGTCGGAGACGTTTGTAGCTGTGCCGTAACCTGATTCATATTAGCTTCTTGGCGTGCCTGAGCCCGCACCTGCTCTAGCAAAACCGATTGAGCAATGGCAACCGCCACTTGGTCTACTACCGCCTGGATAAATTGCAGCTCTGCTTCCGTAACAACACGAGGGTTAGCGTGATGTGACACTAAAAGCCCCCAAAGCTGCTTGGAAGGCTGGAGTGAGGGCAGGTGGTACGATCCGGCAGCTTCGCCTTCAAGCACGATCGGCACTACAACCGAGGATTTGACTCCCATCGCCGTCAGGTACTCGCGGTGGCACGGATCAACGGGGCGATACCGAACATCAGTTGTGGTGATCGCTTCTCCGGTTTCGGGACAGTTAAGCGGGCTAATACCAATTTCATGGCTACCAAGATCAACGATCGAACGCTGCCGCGCACGTATAAACAGTTCACGGGCATAACGAGGAATGTCGTCTGCCGGAAAGTGGAGCCCTAACAGCGACGGCAAGCGATCGCCTTGCAGTGACTCTGCCACAACGACTCCATGTTCATCTGGCTGGAATTGATAAATTTTGACTCGATCGGTGCCCAAGTAAGCGCGAACTTCTGCTGCTGTCGTACTTAAGATGGTCTCAAGCTCTAAGGATTGGCGAATACGATTTGCAATACGGTGGAGTAACGCTTCCTGAGTAAGAGGTAATGTAGTGTCTTGTTGCGACAGCATATAAAACGTGATCCACGAAAGTGTTTAAGTTGCCTAGCTTAGAGTGCCCCTGAGTCTCTGATTCAAACAGGCAGGTCTGCCTATAACTGTACTCACCGCAAGGTCTAAGTCATGCTCCTCAAGCGATCGAGGGTTAAACAGAAGACAGATAGCGTTAGCAGGGCAGGTGCGGCTAAGTAACAACACATCCACTTACAGCCATTTTCATTTGCCTTAGCCACACCCGATACCCTACACCCCACACCCAGATTGATTAAGCTGTGGCTTATTGATCGAACAACTGCTGTAACGTGCCATCTGACGCCATCTTCCTGTAAAGCCTCTTCTTCCCACTGAGTCGCGGTGGCTGCTTGCAAAACGCTTTGGTCATTTGCATGAAAGGCGGCGGCTACAGCAGGCGGAAAAATATCGTAGTTGCGCTTCCCAATGATTTCAGTCTGGCTCAACCCTTGATACGATTGAGAATGATCGCAGCAGCAGGCAGCATGAAAAGAAGGTGGCAACACGTTAATTTGAGGGCGTTGCCGGAAGCGCTAGCTGATCTACTTTTCCAACCGTTCTACATCGGAAGGCGGGTGGTGAAGCGCTTATCCCTTTTCCTGGGGGAGAAAGTTGGGGTGCGGGTTAAGGTAGTATCAAGCGCGCGAAGCCTGCCGCTATGCAGCAACGTTAAGTGCAGTTTTTCTTTACTCCAGCCACTTTTGCAGGTTGTCTGTTGCACCCTGGTCTGCTGGCTGTGGTTGAGTAGTACCGCTCATGCTGGATTGCTCGCCGATCGCCTTGCTGCTTTTCCGCATTGGGACGATAAACCAGCCGTGCAGCCAGCCAACGGCGATCTGGAGTACCCTGGTTGGCTAGCTGGCACCTGGAAAATGACCAGTACACTGGTGGAACTAGCGGCACCCTTGGCACCCGCGATCGTCCCACCCGGTTTTGACAGCAATCAAAAATATTTGAATCAAGCGATCGCCTGTAACGTTCGCTTTGTGCCGTCTCGTTCACTGTCAACGAATTCTACTGTGCTCTCGTTGCTGCCGTTGAAAGGGCTGATCAAAGATGCGGTGGTGTCTGATCGTGCCTTTAACGGCTTCAACTTAGCAAAAGCCTATTTGGGCGATAGCGTGCTGGCTGTTACTGTTGATCCGCGATCGCCCAACCGCCAGATCACACTGATGCAAGGTGGACGACAACTGATTTCTGTTGTGACTGCCCGTGCTGTCGAAACGCCTGCTGCTGACGACTTTCTTACAAGCGAGTTGTTTCAGCAGGTCTTTCGCGGTGTACCCAATCCTTACTTGAACCAAGTTGAAACGACGACGGCTTATCACCATTTGGCAGCCGAGTTCGCACCTACAGGAGAGCCAGCGATCACGGCAGATCAAGTCACAGCCATTTATCTCTCGCCGCAGGATAGCGACTACTTTAAGGCAGGCGATCGTCCGGTAGCGCTCTATCGGTATCGACTAGAGTTTGTTCATATTAACGACAAAGGGTAAATTGGAAGACTGAAGTGTAACGGTTCAAGCTGAAGAGTATAAAGGTCAAAAAACAAGATTCTATTCATCCTCTACCCCTGAACCTTTAATCTTTTCACTGATGCTTCATTGCCTTTAACAACGCTACTAAAGCTTGATCTTCAGAGGCATTCACCTGACGATCGAGCATCGCAATGCTAACCGCTTTAGGCAGCGCTACAGCCGCCACATCAGAATCTAAACCATCCAGCAAATCATCAAGCGCTTGTGGCACCTTCAACGCTGATCGAATGCCAAGCACCATTGGTTCACTCAGCCCTAATGCTTGTAATTGAGGCTGGAGGTTCTCCCAGTCAACAGAGCTATCTGACGTGCCCACCTGAATAAGGTAGGCTAGCAAGCGCTGCATCTTGCTTTGCTGTTGCGGTGTAAACTCTGCCGGATTGATAGAGACTGCCTCTGCCTCTGTTCGAGCCGTATTCAAATTGTGAAGAATTTGTTGCCAGTCATGAGCATCACACCCTTCAGGCTTCTCGACCGAAAGGGAAATGTGAATTTTGCCAGCACCCGCATCAAGATGCGTTACCTGAGCCTTGACTCCCAAAAAGCCAAGCCAGTGAGCAACCGTAGAGACCATTGTGGGACGAGTAGCGCGACTATTTGCCAGCAGTCGAATCTGAGTTTGAACCATCGGACGCACAATTTGCGAAAGCATAGCAAGGGCTTCATCGTTGACTGTTTACTAGCCCCTAGAATAGCCAACTTCTCTCCTTAATGCGGCATTTTAACCACACACTCTTTGCCGTATACGGCGGTTCTCACCCAGGTCAAGCACACCTCGGTCTTATAGGCATTGACGATCGCCCACGCTGTCCCTCTTCACCGCTTATCGCTTCACCACTTCACTCCGGCGCGAATGCCAGCAGCACTTATTTTCGCTCAGGGTGAGTACGTTCTTCTGTCGGTGCGCCAAATTGATTGAGTGCAGCGATAAATTGATACAACCGCCCCAGGTCGCGCTGGTTGAAGTACATCACCAAATGAGAGTAACCATCGGCCATATCCTGCTTTTCTTGAGGTAAAGGTTGACTCTTTTCGATGCGGCCTTTTACTAGGATATCGCTGAAGTTTTCATTCAACTGCTCAACATCAGCATCCGATAGTTCTGAATTGAGACGAATGACAAGCCGATTGCCAAAGTAGCGGCAGGAGTGAAAAACGCGGTAGAAGTTGGCGATCGCCTCACACGCAACATCCAGTCGATCGGTAATAGTGTACAGGCTAGGGTCATCAGCACTAATTAAGCCACGCTTGAGCAATTGCTTCTGAATATAGTCGTGCCAGTCATGCCAATAATTGCCACCAGGCTTATCAATCAACACCAACGGTACTGGCGATGATTTCCCCGTTTGAGTCAGCGTAATGCACTCAAAGGCTTCGTCTTGGGTACCAAAGCCACCAGGAAATAACGCTAGCGCATCGCTTTCTCGTAAGAAAAAGAGTTTGCGTGTAAAAAAGTACTTGAACGGAACGAGTTTTGGATCGCCCTCAATAAAAGGATTTGCGCCCTGCTCAAACGGTAGCTGAATGTTGAGACCAAATGACTTTTCGCGTCCGGCTCCTTCATTACCCGCTTGCATAATGCCGCCGCCTGCCCCCGTAATGACCATAAAGCCCTCTTGCGTCACCCGCTGCGCAAACTCTGCTGCCAGAGCATACTCAGGTGTATCGGGCATAATACGAGCAGAGCCAAAGATGGCAATCTTCCGCACGTGTCGATAGGGGTAGAACGTCTTAAAAGCTCGTTCCATATCTTGAAGCGAGGCAGCGCAAATTTTCCAGTCCAGACGGTCAATATCACTCTCCGCCATTCTGACGATCGTTGCCAACACAAGCTGAATCAATTCTCCATGCTGTGAATTTGGTAAACGATCGAGCAAACGCAGC
>DATNQS010000197.1:0-7366 GCA_036703925.1 Candidatus Sericytochromatia bacterium | reverse complement strand
AAACGCTTTGAGATGGGCGTGAATTGACTTGCCGCCGCTGGTTAAGCGCGTGGCGTAGTTTAAGCCAGTGATGCGCCGGAACTCCTCATACTTTGTCCATTGATCCTCAACAGATAGAGAATCCATCTCGATGCCAATGTCATCGGTTTCAGTGACGCAGCCAGCTAGAGGGAAACCGATCGGCTGTGTGGGGATGTAGGTCACGCCCCCATCTTGCTCCTGGCACCGTTGGCTAAGGTAGTTCCATGCAGTACCGACTGGTTTAAGACGTTTTCGATCCTTACCTTGACCAATCGTTTCGCGGATTATGAAGCGCCCGGACTGGTTAAAGTTGCCTACAAAGAGGTTGGTGTCGCCTTGCTTAAACCAGATCTCGCAGTTACCGTCTTCACCCTTAGCCTGTAGGGTGCTGATATGGGCATTGAAGGCTTCACGTCCGCTAAGACCTTGTGGTATTGGAGATGGGATGTTCATGACTCACCCTCCCCATAGATTGCCAAGTCAGCTTGTATAGCCATCCAGCATTCGTAGAGCTGCCTTATTTGCCTTGCTTTTATGCGGTGGCGGGGTGCTAAATCGCACAGCGCCTCAATCCTTTCTGAGCTTTCGAGTTTAGCGATCGCTTTGAAACTTGAAAGTGCTTCGAGTAGCGCAATGGCGCGATCGATGGGACGAGCCATTGCGCCCATGAATGCATTCGGATCGGACACGCAAAACTCAGCAAGGTAATACCAGCGCCAGAACCGCTTTGATGCTTTAGTTTCAGCCTTCTGGCGACCACAGCGCGAGTAAGTCGAGTAGAAATTGCAGTTGAGGCAAACTCGCGCCCTAAAGCCGTCTGTCTGCTGAGAGAGGATAGTGGCTGCTTGCTGACGGCAGTTGTAGCAGATGGTGCGATCGCTCATGCTGCCCCTCCGTCATTGCCGGGGAAGCTGACAACCTTCGTTGCTTGCTCTTGCTGCCAAATGCCGTAGAGCCGCTTAAATTCAGCCCTTGGGAAGCCGTGATAGATTGCCGTTCTGGACAGGACAAACGCTTGCTGTAGAGGCGATTTGAGTTTAGCGATCGCGCTGAAGGCTGCAACGATGCGATCGAAGTCTGTTTGTAGATCTCCGTTCATGCTGCCCTCCCCTTAAGCGATCGGGAGGACTTGAAACCATAGAGAGAGTTCTCAGTAGACTTATAGTCTGATAGACTTAAGACTATAAGCCTGCTTCTGCCAGCGCAATTATTTAAAGAAAATGACTCAAACTGTGAGAGATTTGCAACGTAACCGAAATCTGACATAAACTAAAAACGTCACCCACTTTGTACCACTTGGTGGCACAAAGCTAGGCTCAGTTCTCGTAGTACCAGCAAACAGTTCCAAAGATTGGACCCCGAGGAAAACTGTTATCTGGCTGATCTGTGGTCTAGGGGTGATCGAGAGAGCGAATAAAAATTAAAGCCCTAGCAGCTTTCTACGCTGCTAGGGTTTTGACTTTTAAATTCTCAAGATAGGTTTTCAAAGCATCCCGCACCAGAACGGAGCGCTTCTTGCCCAGTTGGACGGCTGCTAGTTTCAAGTCAGCGTCAAGATCGGGTTCGATCCGTTGGCTCACCTTGTGGATTTTTACGACTTTGCGGGTTGACATAGGTGACAGTTGAATCAGCGATCGCAATTACTACTTGCATTATGCCCTAAGCAACAATGATCGGGTGACGATTTTTGTCGTAAACTCCAACACTTTTTTCACTTAATTCTGCGGCTCTAGCTCCAAAGCGAACATATTTATATAACTCAACATGAATCTAAGCTAAATTCTCAGTCTAATCACTCAAGCGATCGATCTGAATGTCGATCTAGCTGTCCATTCAAGCGATCGCAACGGAAGTGACAGCCAGTAACTTGAACTCAATTCTTGAACTTGAAATTGAATTCAAGCATGAATTTTTTCATGCAGTAAGTGTCTGTTAGTGGACGTGGTAGGAAAATCTATCGCCCACCTGTTAGTTGACAGTCAACTAACAATAAATAGCGCTACAAATAACCGGGATGCGGTTATTCACTGCATGGTATTCACTATAGAAAAGGCTTAAGACCGCTGAAACCCGCTTGAAGAGGCACATTCAAGGCTAAAAGCGGGTATGCAAGCCGATGCTTGTTTGAGAGCTTACCCCCCTGGTTAAGTTGGTATAGGTTGCACTTTTTGCACTACCCCCCTAGTCCAGAAAGTACAGTTGGCGTTTGGAGATCGCTGCTCAAGCCCTGCTAGCCAGTGATTTCATTCCTCTCCTTTTCCCGCTACAAGCCGATCGCTCCATGACCATTCAACGCTTGGGACAGGAATCGTGGTTGGTGTCCCACAGCCCTCAAAAAGCCCGTAAAACGATGGGACAGGAACTACAATTCATGTCCCGAAAACTCGAAAGCTGAAAAGCCTTTGTAGGCAGCAGTCTCACACTCAGTCTCATCCTGTTTTAACCGTTAGCAGTTTATCGACCGTCGCCTGCTGTTTTTCTGCGAGTGAAACCAGCGATGCCACGATGACTTGATTCGCGTTCGTGACCTGGCTCAACGTGTCGATTCGATCGGTCAACTTGTCAACTTTTTGACCCAAAGTATCGACCGTCCCGATGAGTTGCTGCATCGTCTCGTCGATCTTCAGCCAGTTGTCACGATTAACCGCTGCAAACTCGATCAGCGTCTCTAAATTCATTTCAGCCCTGGTTTTACCTGCCATAGCGATCGCTCTTACCTTCCTACAGCTTTTTTGATCTGACGATACTCCAACCCCAGGCGGATTAGATACTCTGCCTGCATATTCTCCGATCGCCCGTCCTCATCGGCAGTATCAGTGATTTGTTTTTTAACGTCAGGCTCCAGACGGTAATTAGTCCGAACCTCGTCTCGCTTCTTTCGCGGCACTGTCTGCACCATTAGGATTCTCCTTTATTAAACCTGAATAATGGCAATATAACAGCATTAAATCTAAAATGAGCGTAAAATAGCATTACTTTAAGTTATATATCTTAAAAGTCCATAACTCCTATTATAAAAGCCTTTCACGTCTTTTGACGCTTGCTTTTTTCATAAGCTATTCTCATGTTATCTTAATGCTAAAATAACATTACTAAGGCTATATTCATCTTATGGGTGAGGACGGCACGGTAAGCTCTGATTCCGTCACATCTGCCTGAGAACACCGCTAACGACACTTACGGACAGACACTCACCCTATTACCTGGAACGGCACGGGAACTAGATCACAGCCCATTGGAACAGAAAAACCGTTCCACAAGCGTTCCAACCTACTCCAAATCAGTTTCCACACCGTTTCCACCCGTCCCTAAAAGAGGAATTTCAAATGAATAGATCGATGAGCAAATTTGCAAAGGATCATGCCCTCTCTAAAGCAACTGTCCATCGACGTTGCTCTGAATTAGGCATCGACACGAGCGAAGGGCTAAACGAAGCTGCGGTAGCGCAGCTCTGCTCAGAATTTGGCATCGTCGTACCTGTGAACGAGCCAGAAGCCCCCGCAATCAGGGTTGAAGTGGGCAATCACGCCATTACCTTGGCAACGCCTCAACTGCCGACTACATACAGCCTGGAATCGCTCCGATCCTCTGATGTGGTGGCGTTTGATGATCCGTTGGCGATCGCTGCCCAGTTCCTCAAAGCGGCTGACTTAGTGACAGCCCAGATGCAGCAAGACTTACAGACCAGACAAGCAGCGATTCAACAAACACAGCAGGCGAAAGAAGCGATCGACCAAAAAGCATTGGAGCTAAAAATTCAGAGCAAGCTTTACCGAGAGCAAGCAGCGATGGCTAACGCTGTTCATAGTGCTGAAACTCAGGGTCTACAGCAGTCCTTAAAAGCTTTACAAAACCTGGGGAAGCAAGAGGGCTGATTGCTGCCCTGTTCCTATTGCTCGGACTCATGGCAGTTTCTACCGCTATCTACGTTCATCAAACACATCAAAGCAGCAGCCAGCGTTGAACCTTCCACAGTCACCACGCTGGCTCTGCACTCCCCCATCCTTCGATCGGAGATACTCCCATCATGACAAGTCCCAATGTGATGCAGGCGATCGCCGCTAGAGCCAGCGCGAACCCTGCCTATACTCAACCGATCCGCATTCATACCCCAGCACCAGAGTTAAGCAAATTTCAGCGAACGTGCCACTGGTTAGCCGTCTTTGTTTGGGGCATGACCGCAGGCGCAATCTTGCAAGCCACGTTACACAGCAGTTCCCCCCCTGCTAATCCGTCTCCCACTGCACAGAAGGTAAGCCAATGAACCCCACACTCACCCAACTAATCGAACACCCTGAGTTTGGTTGCATCCTGCCGCAGGCTGTGGCGTTCGCGGCGATGGGCACCAACGATAAGACCGTGAACACTCATCGCAAAGCAGGCAGACTGATTGAGGGAGAGCATTTTGTCCGCATTCCCCAACGTTCAGGGATGCCCCGCCTGCACTGGACGATCGCAGGCTTGCAGGCGCTAGCAATCAACCTCAACACTGAACGCGCCAAAGGTTTTCTGGCAGACCTGAACGAGTGGCTACAAAGCCGTGGCGCGATCGAGCATCAACCGCGCGGTTATGCCGCTCCTGTAGCGATGCAAGCCGACTATGAACCCGCACCCGCACCACTCGATCGCTGGCAGCAGCCGGAGCCGTTAGCTGTGAGCCGATATCAGAAGCAACCGCGCGGAGATGCTTACTCCCTGCAAGAGTTGGAGGCAATGAAGGCGATCGCGCAAGCTCAACGTGACGGGCAGATGTTGGCACTGCTGGACAAAGCGATCGCCTCGCTCGCAGCCAATCAGCCAGCGGAAAAGGTTGTCTATGTGCAGCCACAAAAGCTCCAACGACCAACGACTAACATCAACATCGTTTGGAATTGGCGCGGCGGTAGTCAAAACCATGGGAACGGTTCTGTAGAGGCGTTCTTCGTCGTTTCGATGATGCTACTGCTTTCGTTCGGGCTATGGGTTACAGCGCTGACAGCCACTCAGCGATCGCAGCCACTTTACAACCAGCCGCCAACATCCTGGAGGGGTTGAAAATGACCGAGCAAACGCCAAATGATGCGCCTGTCGGGACTCCCAAAATGGTGATTGAGGGCTTTAACCCGTTTGAGGGTCCAGCCGTCAATAAGCAAGTAGTCATCGACTCCAACGATTTAAGCCCGCTATCAGAAGCGGAAAGCCTTTGGCTCAGAGCGTTAGCCTTTCCGCCTAGACCCGTTGATCTGACCTTGCAAGCCGTCTGCTGGGTGAGTAGCACTTGCTTTATCACCAGTGCGCTTAAGGCTGGTGTGGCGGCTTCTCTGCCCGTCGTCGGCATCGGTTTGCTGGTCATTGCTTTGCCGTCGGCTCTGGCTGGTCTGTATGCCTTCACCACGTTCCCAAGGTTGCAACCGCTCATCATCTATCGACTGCTACTGATAGCGATCGGCTGCGTTGTGGGGTTCTATTTATGACTGAGCTGCATCCCTCCCAGTTTGAGGAACGTGCCCATATCAACCGGCAGACCGCCCTCACTTCTTGGGGCATCGCTGCTGCTGCTGCTGGTTGTTTGGCACTGGGAGCCATCCCCGATCGCCTGCCTGCTTGGAGACTCCCCTTTACGGGTGTTGCCTGGGCACTGACCTTGCTTGCCAAGCCACTGCGTAAGCTGGTGATCGACTCCGAACGCCGCGCTAATGATGGGCGAGATATTAGCCAGAAAGCTTGGCAAGACTGGCTACTTGCCAGCATGAAACCCACCGCTAAGGCAGCGATCGCAGAGGTGGCAGCGACGGAAGCGGAAGCGGTCGCACCCTACGACTGGACACAGCTTAAGGATGAGTCAAACCACATTCTGTTAATGGGTCCGTCCGGTTCGGGCAAGGATACCAGCGCCCGGATGATCAGCACCATGTACGGCAACGACCATCAGATCTTAGTGATTGATACTCACAACCTTAAGAACCCCTGGAAACCTCTAACGGTTGTGGATACAACCGTTGCTGTCTTTGCTCAGCTTGAGTTGCTCTTGACTGAATTGAAAGAGCGGAGGACAGAGGGCAGAAAAGGACTACCCCCCCGACCGCCGTTGTTCATCATCATTAACGAGTGGTTAGCACTGACACTGCAAGCCAAGTCTAGAAAGCTGGATATCTGCGAGCGCTTCATTCGGGTCATGCTGATTGAAGCCAGAAAGTACGATATCGTTTTTCTCTTTATGGGTCAGGCTGAAAGTGCTGAGGCAATGGGTTTAGAAGGGTTTGCAGGGTTGAAAGATGCCTTTAAGTCGATCCGGCTAGTAAAGGCTTGCAGGCGCTACATGGAAACTAGCTCAGACAAAGCGCTGAGAGCTTACGTGATGGCTGATAAGGGCTGGACGTGCATGGTGGATGATGAAATCGCGCACCATCTGACGCACTATCATCATCATCGCTTCGGAAAAAAGTTGCCGCCAGTGCCCATCCCTCCACTGCACTCGCTACCGCTGTCGATCGCGGTTGCCGTCGCTGTGGACGATGGCACCGATGACGGTACTTATGAGGTGATTAAGCCTACACCCGCTGACGCGCATACACCACCGCACCTAACGACCGCACCCAACCGCACCTTCACCGCACCTGATACCGCACCCAATGAAACGCCATTAGACGACCGCACCCGCTTGGAACGTCTATGGCAAAGTGATTTCAACCCGACCGCACCTGATACCGCACCTTTTTCAGATGCCCCCTTGGATGATTCTGATGGGGAGGATGAACCAGGGTGCGGTCAGGAAAATGACGAGATTGACGGTTTGCATGATGAGTATCTCAGAGCACTCATTTTTCAGTGCGTTTCAGAGGGCATTACAAACGAGGCTGATCAGATTAAGCAAATTTGGGGCATCGCCAAAAGTGGCGAAAATCCGCGCTATCGAAAAGCGACAAAGCGACTGCGAGCAGTCAAGGCGAAATACGGCTTATGACTGCACTTCAGCAATTGAGCCTCTTCGATGTCGATCCGCTTGAATCTCCTCGCACTCCTGAACGTTGGCTCTATCCGATGTGTACGCTGTTCAGCTCTGGTGATAGCGGTCTTTACCACGTTGCAGCCAGCAGCAAAGAGGAAGCACGGGCGATCGCTGAAGACCATCTCCGCTCCAAAGGCATCCCGTTCCGAGGAATTGCCTGCTGCCTGGGCACGTACTGGCGTAAGTCGCTCGATGGCTACCCTTGCTCACCTATCAGGCAGTGCGATCGCTGGGTTTAACATCTATGCCGCATCATCGCCATCGGGCAAGAATCCCTGTGCCTTCAATTCCTTCTCAACAGCCGCTCGAATAAAGCCCTGGTGATCACCAACCTTGCCTAGTGCTTCTGCCACATCC
>DATNQS010000196.1:0-6576 GCA_036703925.1 Candidatus Sericytochromatia bacterium | reverse complement strand
CCCAAGCGTGGCCTACCCGTCACGATCATTACAGGATTTTTGGGCAGCGGCAAAACAACTCTACTTAACCATATTCTGACCAATCAGCACGGTGTCAAAACAGCCGTCTTGGTCAACGAGTTTGGCGAAATCGGTATCGACAACGAACTCATCATCACCACAGGCGAAGATATGGTGGAGTTGAGCAACGGCTGCATCTGCTGCACCATCAACAATGACCTGGTAGAAGCCGTTTACAAGGTTCTAGAGCGACAAGACTCGCTTGATTACCTCGTCGTCGAAACCACGGGGCTTGCCGATCCCCTGCCCGTCGCGCTCACCTTTTTGGGCACCGAACTGCGGGATTTGACCCGCTTAGACTCCATCATCACCCTGGTGGATGCCGAAAACTTCAGCCTGGATCTGTTCAATAGCGAAGCCGCCTACAGCCAGATTAGCTACGGCGACATCATTCTCCTCAACAAAGCTGACCTGGTAGACGAAGCCAATTTGGACGCGCTGGAAGTGAGAATTCGCGACATCAAAGAAGGTGCGCGCATCTTACGCACCGTCAAAGGGCAGGTGCCGCTAGCAATGCTGTTGAGCGTGGGGCTCTTTGAATCTGACAAATACTTCGCCCCGGATGAAAAAGCGCACGATCACGAGCATCATGACCATGATCATTCTGGGCATGAGCATCATGAGCATGAGTCGCCTAAGCATGATCAGCACGAGTATGAGTCCCACGACCATTCTGCTTGCGATCATGATCATGGGCATTGCGACCACGACCATGACCATGCGCATCATTCTCATCACCTAGAAAACGACGGCTTTACCTCTGTCTCCTTTGCCAGTGACAAACCGTTCGACATCCGCAAATTTCAATATTTCCTTGACAATCAGCTACCAACCAGTGTGTTTCGTGCCAAAGGCATTCTCTGGTTTAGCGAAAGCCCCAAGCGTCATATTTTCCACCTTAGCGGTAAACGGTTTTCGCTCGATGACGACGACTGGAAAGGCGAACCCAAAAACCAGCTTGTGCTGATTGGTCAAAACCTGGATCATGATGCCTTGCGATCGCAGGTCGAAAATTGCCTCACCGTTGCCTCTGCTAGTCGCGGTAAAGGCTTTGGCAAGTAGTAAGTCAGTTTGAGTGATGAGTTCTTAGTCGCTTTTCAACTCAAAACTCATCACTCAATCATCACACTTGTATGGATTCTGGTCGTCAAATTCTCGTCTGCCAGTACACTAATTGCCTTGCAAATGGCTCTACTGCTGTGCTAGCAGCTTTTCAGGCAGCCTCCGTGCCGGGTGCGATGGTCATTGGCTGTGGCTGCCAGGGACAGTGCAACATGGGTGCAACCGTCCGTGTGCTGCCTGAAGAAACCTGGTATTGTCGCGTGAAGCCCGAAGATGTAAGGACGATCGTTGAGCAGCACCTGAAGCAAGGCAAACCCGTCGCAGCCCTCCTCCATCCACGCTTCCATCCGCAGTTGTGACGGGGAGTCGCTTTCGCGATCGCTAAGGAGTGAGATCCTGCTGCAAATTCATGCGGGTAGAGCACGCTACTATAGCGATCGCGCAAGAGTTAGCGACTCTGCTTAAGTGATCGTTTGTGGTTGGAGTCTCTGAGACGCAGCTTCTAAAAGCGCAGTAAGGTAGTCCTACGTAGTGGCAACCTACCCAAAAAATTCTCAATACTGAAAAGGGTGGCAGGTCACCAAGCAGCTAGTCTTGCACAATAGTCGAGGTTAACGTCCACCTCATACGTTTTCGATCGCAGTTTTAATACCTTTGTGCAGTCGCGGAAGTTTAGGGCAGCAGAATTTGAAATGGCGTGCTGCTGCAAAGGGAGCATGACTGGCTATTTTTCCAGACGAACGGCATACCATTGCAGAAATTCGTCGGGACCCACATCCAGTTCGCAGGACGTTTCGAGCAAATATTGCGCCTGATCTTGCACAGAGGCAAACTTTTGCAGATCTCTAGGCAAGTCATTTTGCCGCTCTGCTAACACGCCTTTGAGTTTGTCGAGCAGTTCGGTAGTAGTGAGGAACTCCTCCGATCGCCCGGATTCCAGCAAAACAAACGTATCGCTTTCGTACATACGTGGGTCGGGCATGGCTCACTCTTCTCCTGCACAGCTTCGGGGTTGATTACTGAGGGCTAATCCTATTGTGCAGTTTCCTGGAGGCACCGAGCCTCTGTTCCTGATTTGCACAGTATAATTACTTGTACGGAAAGTAGCATGGTACGGACTGTTGAGCGAATCGCTAGTCCTTAAAGAAGCTAGCCTGAAAAAAGTCCATCCAAACATTCATCCTAAGAATTTTAACGTCTATGAAGCGTTCTGCCTGTCTGATCTTCAATCCAGTGGCGGGTAAGGGTGATCCAGAGCAAGATCTAGCAACAATTAGAGCTTTGCTAGAGCCTGAGATTGACCTGGATATTCAGCTAACGACGGAAGAAGTCGGTGCCGATGCACTCGCGATCGCAGCGGTCAAGCGCGGTGTCGATGCCATTATTGCCTCAGGTGGCGATGGCACTCTCTCAGCCGCCGCCGCCGCCTTAGTTGGCACAACTATTCCCTTTGGCATTATTTCACGCGGGACTGCCAATGCCTTTGCCAATGCGCTGGATATTCCTGACACGATCGACGCAGCGTGCCAAACGATCCTAGGCGGCGCAACCAAAACTGTTGATGCGGCGTATTGCAATGGCTACCCGATGGTGTTACTAGCAGGCATTGGGTTTGAAGCAGAGGCAGTGGAGTTAGCCGATCGCGAGGCAAAGAACCGCTTTGGTATCTTTGCTTACGTGTTGGCGGGGTTCCAGGCGTTGCGACAGATGAAAACGTTTGAAGCCGAAATTGAAACCGAAGACAAAGTGATTAAGTTGACAGCCGCCGCGATTACGGTAGCAAATACGGCTCCGGCGACTTCTGTCTTGGCACAGGGTCCATCAGGTGTGGTGGTTGATGATGGGTTACTGGATGTGACGTTGGTGTCTCCAGCGAACAAGGCGGGGGCGATTGCGGCAACCTACCATCTCTTGCAAACAGCGCTGAGTGGCGATGCCGTCGATCGCGATGATATTGGCTATCTCCGTGCCAGACGAGTCAAAATTACAACCGATCCAGAGCAAAAAGTGGTTTTGGATGGCGAACTGATTGGCAACACACCGATCGACGTTGAATGCGTTCCTCATGGTTTGACGCTCTTTTACCCTCTAGTTGAAGAGACTTTACCGACCGAAAAACTCGAAGGGCTGCCAAATCTGGTGATTGAAATGAAGGAGACACCGGACGGTGAGGATGGTTTTGGTGGGTATGAATGAACTCGGTTTGCCTAACCGCAGACTGTAAGAACGCGATTTGTAACGTCCGTACAGACGGTTAAGGCTCCTTGCCCTGCGCTTGCAGCCGCTTCCGTTCTTGCAGCTTTAGCAAAATCTCAGCATGGACTTCCTTCGTAATAGGGTAGAAGTAAGCCAGCACCAGCCCAATGAGTAGCACTAGCGTCGGCAGTGGACCGATCGCTAGTTGAATGGCGGCGATCGCAGATGGCGGCTGCACAGGGGCAGGTTGACACGGCACCGTTTCCTTAAAGCCAGCGATCGCCAATCCCTGACCCAGCAAAAACAGCCCAAGAGCCAGCCCTACCTTTTGTAACAGCACCATAAACGAGTAAAAAATGCCCTCGCGCCGCTGCCCTGTTTGCAATTCATCCAGTTCAACGACATCGGGCACCATTGACCAGGGAATGAGGTACGCGGTTGCCACACCAAACCCCGCCATGACTGCCAGCACATACATCAAGCCAATTTGTCCCGGCTTGAGAAAGTACAGCCCTGCTTGAGCAATAATCCAGACCCCCATACCCATAAAATAAACCGCTTTTTTGCCCACGCGCTTGCTGATTTCCGTCCAGACAAACAGCATGACCAATGCCGTTCCCTGCACAGCTAGCAGCACCGGAATGAACTGATCTTCCCGCTGCATCACGTTGACAACAAAGTAGGGAATGATCGAGGCAGTAATTTGCACCGCTAGCCAGGAGCAAAAGTAGATGCCAATAACGTAGAGAAACGGTCGATTGCTAAAGGCGATTCGCAGTTGCTCTAGCAGCGGGATAGTGGCGGTTGATTCTGTTTCGAGTCGGCGGTTTTCGGCAACCATCACCTGTCTGCGAACACCCCAGACGCACCAGTACAGCGAGGCGATCGAAATAACCGCACAAACAACGCCCAGCACCGTATACTGCATCACACCAGCGTTGCAACTTCCCCCTGGCGCTGTACTGGGCTTAAAAACGGCAAAGATCACCTGTGCCAACAGCAGGGAAGCAATACTGCCCCCGATCGAAAATAAGAACCGAAAGCTATTGAGACTGGTGCGCTCGTTGTAGTCTTGAGTCAGTTCGGGGGTCAACGCCGTGTAGGGAAGGTTGACCGCTGTATAGGCGGTATTAAACAACACTGAAACGAGGATGTAATAGCCAAAGAGCCACCACTGATTTGTGGCTGGGTCAGCACTAAACTGGGGCACAAACCATTGCAACACATAAAAGATGCCGAAGGGGATGGCTCCCCATAGCATCCACGGCAGGCGACGACCCATACGGTTTTGGGTGCGATCGCTCAAGACACCGACAAAAGGGTCGTTTACAGCATCCCAAATCTTGCCAATCAGCAAAATACTGCCTGCCAAGCCAGGGTTAATCCCTGCCACGTTGGTAAAAAAGAATAGTAAGAAAAAAGCCAGAACATTGGCAGTAATTGCGGGTCCAAGATCGCCTGCGCCGTACGCCAACTTGGTAGCAAGGCTGAGTTTTGGCAAGGTCGGCGGAACGGAAGAAGCGGAATCATGCATAGTGGGATACAAGAAAATCAAATAACAGTTGTATTATCTTTTTCAGCTTGAGGCATTTTAGCTTGGGGCTTTTTGGCTTCAGGCAGACGCTTGCACGCTTAGAGTGGTGAGTTTTAAGGTAGTGCCTTCCGCCTAAAACCTAGAACTCAACACTCAAAACTTAAAACTTGCCGCTTGCCGCTTGCTATCCCTTCCCTACGTGCTGTCATGTCAGATTTATACATCTCCTGGTCAGAATATCACCAAAAAATTGAGCAACTTGCCGCCCAGGTGCATCAGTCCGAATGGAAGTTTAACCAGATTATTTGTTTAGCTAAAGGTGGGCTGCGGGTTGGCGATATCCTGGCACGCATCTTCGATTTGCCGCTGGCAATTCTGGCGACCTCTTCCTATGGCGGTATTGGTGGACAGGTGCGCGGCTCGATTACCATTTCGCGGGATCTGTCGATGACGACGGCTAATTTGGGCAGTCATGTGCTGTTAGTAGATGATTTAGTGGATTCGGGTGTCACGCTTAAAAAAACGCTGGTGTGGCTCGATCGCCGCTATGGGTACTACGTAGAGGAAGTGCGTACAGGCGTGCTCTGGTATAAGAACTGTTCTGTGATCGCCCCCGATTATTACGTGGATTACTTGCCCGATAACCCGTGGATTCACCAACCCTTTGAACATTATGAGCAGATGAGTCCAGCAGCTTTAGCAGCATCCCTGCCATCCGCACCTGTGACACCATAAACGCAGCGCTGAGTCACGATCGCTGCACGTAGATTCAACAAGCTCAAGCTGGGTATTGGTACGCAAAACGTTCAGGATCGAGCGATCAGGTGATGAAGATTCGGTATTTCTGTCGATATAATAAAAAGGTCAGGTGTGAAGCCCCCTCCGCAAATGTACTGTTCAGTTTTTAGGTAGGTTAAGTCATTGCCCCCAGCTTGGCTGAGTTTAGAGTGACTTTAAGTTTTTCCGAGGTAGCAATGCGAGACTCCAGCGATCGCCGCCCAGTGACACCGACAGCCCATACGTCCTACTCTAAGAAGCGTTTAGGCGGGTACTTAGTCGAGGCAGGCTTATTGACACCGGCTCAAGTTGATGTAGCGCTTAACGACCAGAAGTTAACAGGTATGCGCTTCGGTGAAATTTTAGCAGCGCGAGGCTGGGTTAAGCAGCAAACGATCGAATATCTGATGCACAAGGTAGTGCTACCAGAGCAAAAAGACGTTAAGCCGCCTGCAAGCCGGACAATGACGGCATCACAGCAGAGTCGTGATGTGAGCCATCGTGCGGCGGATACTGTCTCCCCTAATGGCTCCGAAGCAAGTAAGCAAGTGATTCGACGGGATGCACCGATCGCTAAGCCACTTTCATCATCTAGCAAGCCTGATGGTGATGTTAGCTGGGTAGGTTAGGCGTTGCCAGAGGTTTAGGGGTTGCCGGAACATAACCAGAGCCAAAAAGGCAGTAGCAGCACCAATCCTAAACAGCCCACTACTAGCGCTGTCACCGTCAATTCTTGATCAAGCTCATACGCTTCGGCAAGCACTAACGTTGCAAAGGCAGGCGGCATTGCCATCTGTAGCACGATTGTTCGATAGACCAAACCGCTAATACCCAGCGCCCACAGCACCATCCCTAGCAGCAGTGGCACAAGCAGCATCTTGATGCCAACACTTAGTAGCGCTGGCTTAACGTGCTTGAAAGACGATAGCTGGCTTAAACGCATACCC
>DATNQS010000195.1:0-5374 GCA_036703925.1 Candidatus Sericytochromatia bacterium | reverse complement strand
TAGGGATGGCGAGACCAAAACCCGCTGCCTTACCACTTGGCGACGCCCCAATGCGTCATCAGTAAACAATATAGCAGTTTTAGTCCCATACATGTCAAGATTTGGGTGCAAAAGGTCGGGCGATCGCAGACGGTGCTTCATGGTTGTGAGGCAAGGAGTATACAGAGAAAGCGAAGGGAACTTGCTAACGCGTTTCTATAGCCTCTATTCTTTTCGCTAATGCCTATGCCTTCTTTATCCGTCAACCGCTAGCCTGTCTCTGAGTCTGTTAGCAGTTCGCAGAATTTGTCCTGCTAAAATTGCGGCACCAAACCCGTTGTCGATGTTCACAACACCGACTCCAGCAGCACAAGAGTTGAGCATGGTCAGCAGCGGTGCCAGACCATTGAAGCTAGCGCCGTAGCCAACACTGGTAGGTACAGCAACGATGGGACAATCTGCGAGGCCTGCAACCACACTAGGTAAGGCACCTTCCATGCCTGCAACCACGATCAGGACATCGGCTTCGACGATCGCCCAGCGGTTTTCGAGCAACCGATGAATGCCCGACACTCCCACATCCCAAAGTCGATTTACCTTAAAGCCGCACAGTGTGGCTGTTGTAGCCGCCTCTTCAGCAACGGGTAGATCAGCGGTTCCGGCAGAGAGAATGTTGATGGTGCCAGCGTAGGAGGGTGAGGGGGCAGGCGTTCCTTCTGGCTGCTGACTGCTTTTCAACGCACAAATTCGCGCCGTGGCGTAATACTCCACATCCGGCACTTTCGCTTTGAGCTGAGTATAGACATCTGGCTCAATACGGGTTGCCATGACGACAGCGGTACGATCGCGCATGACTTCCATGATTTGAGCAATCTGGTCGGGGGTTTTGCCAGGTCCCCAAATGACTTCGGGAAAACCAGTGCGAATAGCGCGGTGGTGATCGATGCGTGCGAAGTCCTCAACGGGTTCAAAGTCGAGGTGTTTGAGCGTGTCAAAGGCTAGCTCTGGTGTCAGTTCACCAGCAGCAACGGCATGAAGGAGGCGCTTGAGTTGATCGGGTTGGGTCACGAGGGAAAGGATGAAGGATAAAGGATAAAGTGTTCTTGGCTTTTAGCCTGAAGCTTTCAGACTTTATCCTTTCTTATTCTAAGTTCTTGAATATTCCACAGTCCCCAACTGGGTAAACCTGTGTACTTGAGTCCCTGAACCCGATCGCGTACTGCCATAAGGGCGCGATCATTGACGAGATGGATGACGGGCAGTTGTTCCTGGACGAGGCGCTGGAAGTCGGCATAGATGGCTTTACGTTTGGTTTCGTCAAGTTCGCGTGCGCCTGTGACAAAGAGGCGATCGATCTCAGTTTCCCAATCGTTGGGTGCCCAGCCCTGGATAGGCGGTTGTCCGGGCTGTTGCTTGAGGTTAAAGGAATGGGAGGCACCACTGCTGACCCACAAGTTTGAGGCAGCGTGTGGCTCAACACCGCCTGTAAAGCCAATGATGTGGGCATCCCAATTACGTGAACTGCTTGTTCTCTCAACCAGCACGTTGAAGTTGATTGGCTGATAGTCTACCTGTATACCAATTCTGCCGAGGTCTTGCTGCACCTGAGCACCGATCGCTACCCGTGTCAGGTTATTCGCATTGGTGATCAGGTTAAACTGCACGCGATTGCCATCTGCATCAAATAATTGCCCTTGCGCGTTGTACGTAAAGCCTGCTTGCGTGAGCAAGGTTCTGGCTTTGTCCAGGTTGTAGTCGTAGACCTTTAGCCTGTCTTGAAGAAAATAGGGGCTTTGCACCGAGATGGGCGAATTTTGAATCACGCCCAGTCCCCGAAAAATATTGTTGTTGATGCGCTGACGATCGATCGCGTATGCCACTGCCTGCCGGAACGCTAAGGTGTTGAACCAGCGCGACTTGATGGAATCGACAAACGGCTTGCCATCTTCATTTTTTGCCTTGTTCAGGTTAAAGGTGAGGTAAAGCGTACCAGACCAGGGTCCGCCATCCTGGATTGTAAAGCGACCGCGCTGTTCCTCGCGCTTCAGCAGGGATACGTACTCTGCTCGCAACGGACGAGCATCGCCGATCGCGTCCATCTCGCCCGAACGAAATCGCAAAAGCTGCGTATCGAGATTTTCGACAATTTGCCAGATGATGCGATCGATATAGGGCAGTTGCATGCCCTGTTGATCCTTGCGCCAATAGTAAGGATTGCGGCGAAAGACCAGCCGTTGCCCAGGCGTGTAGCTTTCCATCTGGTAAGGACCGTTCACCACAATTTTACTAGGGTCAGTATCGGTGCCCCAGGTGGAAAGAAACGTAAGATTGCCATCCCGCCCTTTTGTTTTCAAGGTGTTGGCAAGGGCATGTTTTGGCAGAATCACGATACCATCGGGTCCGGCTGTGGCGCGGAGCAAGGGTGCAAAGGGTTCTGGCAAAATAAATTCAACTCGTCGATCATCCAGCTTTCGCACCTCGGGGTAGGCTTTGCTGACCCCAATTTGAATACCCTCCTTAGCATCCGTTGGCACGTCTGGATTTGCCACGATGTCCCGATAGGTAAACACCACATCATCAGCGGTCAGCGGTACGCCATCCGACCATTTCAAACCAGGACGCAGCGTAAAAACTACTCGTTTGTCATCGTCTGAAACCTGCCATGACTCTGCTAACGCTGGCTCGATCGCACCCGTTACCCCGTTTTCTCTGGTCAAACAGTCGTAGGCAAAGAGAAAGATGTTGGGGAAGGTATTATTATTAGCAAAGTTAAAGGTATTAGGGTCGGTAACAGTGCTAATGACAAGCTGGCTACCTTGCGCTGCCTGTGTGCGAAATTGCCGTAGTTGACAGCCTGTAAGTGTGAGGGCGATCGCCAGTCCCAGCACGAACACTGCTACCAACCGTTGCCCTAATTCGGTCTGTTGCCTTAGCCTTTTCAGTCGTCCCAGCACACTTAAAACCACACACATCATGCCATTGCTGCCAATACAAAAACACCTTACCTTAGTTTTCTGCTTTGGTTGGTAGTGTGTAATGGCTGATCCAGCACTCTCTCCTTTAATGCTATGGTCTCAAGCGAATTGCTAATGCCCGGCCGATCGTCGTCCAGAGCATTGACAATTCACTTCATAATGAGAGAGATGCTTTACATGGCTTCATCATGACGAGAGACCTGCGCGGATTTATCAAACAGCTAGAGCAACGCGGACAACTGCGGCGAATTACAGCCCTGGTCGATCCAGATTTGGAGATTGCTG
Organism: Candidatus Sericytochromatia bacterium; assembly: GCA_036703925.1. Lineage (GTDB taxonomy): Bacteria > Cyanobacteriota > Cyanobacteriia > Leptolyngbyales > Leptolyngbyaceae > Stenomitos. Next base: position 2,135 of record DATNQS010000195.1, on the reverse strand, counting down.
AAATCGCCCAACGGATGCTGCAAAAGGGTGGTCCAGCGCTCCTGTTTGAGAATGTCAAAGGCTCGTCCCATGCTGTCGCTGTGAATATGATGGGGACTGTGGAGCGGGTCTGTTGGGCGATGAACCTGGAGCAACCCGCAGAACTCGAAACGCTAGGTAAAAAACTGGCGCTGCTGTATCAACCCAGGCCGCCAAAAACAGTGCCGCAGGCGATTGCGCTGGGGCAGGCACTCTTTGATGTACTTAAAGCCAAGCCCAGCCGTGATTTTCTCCCTCCTTGCCATCAGATTGTGCTGAAAGGTGAGGAGGTAGATTTAACCAAACTGCCGCTGCTGCGAGTCTATTCCGGTGATGCGAACAAAGTTGTGACGCTGGGTTTGATGATCACCAAAGACTGCGAAACGAAGACCGTGAATGTCGGCGTGTATCGTTTGCAGTTGCAGTCTAAAAATACGATGACGGTGCAGTGGCTTTCGGTGCGGGGGGCAACGCGCCATCTTCGCAAAGCAGCCGAACGCGGGCAAAAGCTGGAGGTGGCGATCGCGCTGGGGGTCGATCCTTTGATCATCATGGCAGCCGCTACGCCCTTACCGATCGATCTATCCGAATGGCTGTTTGCAGGGTTGTATGGTGGTCAGGGTGTGCATCTTGCCAAGTGCAAAACTGTTGACTTGGAAGTGCCTGCCGATTCAGAAATGGTGCTGGAGGGTACGATTACTCCTGGCGAAACGGGTGTTGATGGTCCCGCAGGTGATCACATGGGCTTTTACGGCGGTGTGAATGAAGCCGCACCACTCCTTCGCTTTCAGTGCATCACCCATCGCAAAGACCCGATTTATCTCACCACGTTTAGTGGCCGTCCACCGAAAGAAGACGCGATGATGGCGCTAGCGCTGAACCGCATTTATACGCCGATCCTGCGCCAGCAAGTGCCAGAAATTGTGGATTTCTTCCTGCCAATGGAAACGTTGAGCTATAAAACGGCGATTCTGGCAATCGACAAAGCCTATCCAGGCCATGCTCGTCGTGCCGCACTTGCCTTTTGGAGTGCTTTGCCACAGTTTACTTACACCAAGTTTGTCATCATTGTGGATAAAGACACTAATATCCGCGATCCGCGTGCCGTTGTCTGGGCGATCGCATCTAAAGTGGATCCGGCGCGTGATGTCTTCATTCTGCCGGATACGCCCTTTGACTCACTTGATTTTGCGACTGAGAAAGCAGGCTTAGGTAGTCGTATGGGCATTGATGCCACAACCAAAATGCCGCCGGAAACCGATCGCCTCTGGAATACACCGCTAGAGTCCGATCCTGACACAGCTGCAATGGTCGATCGACGTTGGGCAGAATACGGCTTGGCAGACCTAAATCTTGGTGAAGTGAACCCAAATCTCTTTGGTTACGATATGCGGTAGTGGAAGCCTGACTTTAGGGAGCGCTGCGTAAGTGTGGAGTCGCGAGCAACTGTTGGCTCTCAGTTTTAAATAGTGCAAACGGCTGACTAATGCCCTGAGAGGTTCGCTTTAACCGTTTGGCTACTGGTCTCTTGATCCACCGGGCGACCATCAACGCTTGCATCAACAACATCGGCTTGTTTCGCTTCTGGATGTTCCTCGTTGATATCATCATCCGTCTCATGTGGATACCGATCTAAAATCGAGTCTTCCACTGCGGCAGCTTTCAGCTCTGTAGGGTTCGGCGTACGGAACGGAGGGTCATTTCTTGTTGTGTTTTCTGAAGTCATGACTGCAACCCATTGAATCGTGTTGGTATCGATCAGTGTCGAACCGTTTTCGATGCTTTACGTCAGTCCAGGGATGTAAGCTTAACTTGAGTCCAACAAGCAGAAATTGCTGTAGCGTTAGTACCTAGCCCAAAAATGCGGTTACATAGCGGCTCTCAATTAAACCTTACTGAAACTATTGGGTTAAGACGGCGTTTAAGGCAGTTTAATCACCGGATTGCATGTACCTATATATCTATAGCTAAACTAGTGCCTTGTTCCTAGTTGCGGTGATGATTGTTGTAGCGAACTCTTGCACCTGCCCATTGCAGTTTCTCGCGTAGCGTCTGGTAATAAGAATAGTCCTCTCGCAAAATAATAAACCGTGCCTGACAATCTGCGTTGCGGATAT
>DATNQS010000194.1:0-8373 GCA_036703925.1 Candidatus Sericytochromatia bacterium | reverse complement strand
AGCGCAACCGAAAGACAAACGGACGGCAGACGTGTTACGTCATATGGAGCCGGATGATCTGGTTAAGTTCGGTATGATTCCAGAATTCATCGGGCGGGTGCCTGTCATGGCTGTAGTAAACCCACTGGATGAAGATGCGCTGACAGAGATTCTAACCGAACCTCGTAATGCGCTAGTGAAGCAGTATCAAAAGCTTCTGAAGATGGATAATGTAACGCTAGAGTTCCGGCAGGATGCAGTGCGTGCGATCGCCCAAGAAGCCTATCGTCGCAAAACAGGCGCTCGTGCTCTCCGCAGCATCGTCGAGGAGTTAATGCTAGACGTGATGTACGAATTACCATCGCGTAAGGATGTCACTCGCTGTAGCATTACTCGCGAGATGGTTGAGAAGCGTTCGACCGCAGAACTAATCATCCATCCATCGTCATTGCCTAAACCTGAGTCGGCTTAACAAAACCTGAATCTGCTTAAATAGTTGTGAGTGTTGAGTGATGAGTTTTGCATGAATGTCAAACTTGAAACTCATCACTTAGAACTTACTATCTGTAAAAATGTCTTACGTCAGCATTAACGGTTTTAATCACTACTACGAGTGGGTTACAGAGGCAGGCAATCAGGAACCCTCTGGTAAACCCGTTTTCGTTTTCATACATGGTTGGGGCGGTTCTGCTCGCTACTGGGAAAGCACAGCGCGGGAATTTTCCGATCGCTTCGACTGCCTCCTCTACGATATGCGTGGGTTTGGACGATCGCGCTCTAGCGTGAGTGAGCCATCACCCTTAGCAGAGCCACCAGAAACCGCCGCCGAACTTAGCTACGAGCTAGAAAGCTACGCAGACGATCTTGCTGGACTTTTGGATGCGCTTGGCTTACAGCGCGTATCCTTAAATGCTCATTCGATGGGCGCGTCTGTGGCTACTTTCTTCCTGAATCTCTATGTCGATCGTGTCGATCGCGCCGTTCTGACCTGTAGCGGCATTTTTGAGTACGACGAAAAAGCCTTTAATGCCTTTTACAAGTTTGGTGGGTACGTCGTCAAATTTCGACCCCGCTTGCTGTATGGTCTCCCGTTTATCGATCGGCTGTTCATGCAGCGTTTTCTGCACCGTCCCCTGCCTACAGCCATTAGCCGCTCGTTTCTGAACGATTTTTTGATGGCAGATTATGGTGCAGCCCTGGGCACTATTTTTACCTGTGTTAGCAAAAAGGCAACAGAGGTTATGCCGCAAGAATTTGCACGTCTGACTGTGCCAACGTTGCTGATCTCAGGTGAGCGTGATATCATCATCCCTGCTGAAATGGGACGGCAAGCGGCTGCTTTAAGCGACAAAATTCAATACGTCGTGATACCGGACACGGCTCACTTCCCGATGCTAGAAGATCCGTCAACCTATCTTCAGCTTGTTCGAGAATTTCTGGGTGTTAGTACTGCTCAACCATCTGTAGCAGGAAGTAGGGAGTAGAGAGAAGGCAAAAGGTAAAACAAACTCAACGCTCAAAACGTTTAGCCTTTAGCCTTCCTCCTTTAGTTTTTAGCAGTAGGCAAGATGTCATAGCTACCGAAGACTTTTAGCGTTTCGGTATCTTTGGCAAGTTCTGCTAGCGTTGTTTGTACATCAGGTTTGCGGGCATCGGCTTCCAGGTCAACAAAAAACAAGTAGTCGCCGAGCGATCGCTTCGTTGGGCGTGACTCAATATGGCTGAGGTTAATGCCTCGACTGGCAAAGACTTGCAAGGGTTTAACGAGGGAACCCGGCAAATCGTGAACGGTAAACGCGAGTGACGTATGGCTACCACCAGGAGACGGTTGCTGGCTGAGTATCCAGAAGCGCGTACAGTTATCAGGATGGTCGTTGATGGAGTCAGCGAGCACAGGCAGGTTGTACAATTCAGCAGCACGATGGGAAGAAATCGCGGCGCTTGTAGCGTCTTCCCCCAACGATTGCAGCGCTTCAGTGGTCGAACTAGTGGGAATCAACTGGGCTGTGGGCAGAAACTTTTCGAGCCATCCCTGACACTGAGCTAGCGCCTGTGGATGAGAGTAAACTGTCTGGATTGCGTTGATCGCGGGGGCCTGAGACAGCAGCGCGTGTGAAATTGGCAAGATCAATGCCCACTGAATTTGCAAGTTGCCAAACTGCCATAACCCATCCAACGTGGCAGGAACGCTGCCCTCAGTGGAGTTTTCGATCGGCACAACTGCTACATCAGCATTACCCTCAGCAACGGCTCGTAGTGAGAGAGCAATGCTGGGGTAAGGGCAGAGCAGTGATTCTTGTCCTGTGCTTGCCGTGAGCCAGCTTGCATACTGAAGAGCAGCTGCTTCAGCATTGGTGCCAATGGGTCCTAAGTGGGCGATCGATACTGCCATAGCGTTTCTTCTCTAGTTCTGTCTGCCGTTAAAACTTAGCTTGCCATTAAAATCACTCTGCTAAACCACAAGACAGGTTGCTTTCAGGATGTATTAGGCGAGCTACAACGCATCAGATCAGCAGTGGCGAATTGGTTGCGCGATCGCTTTGCCAGGTTACCAAACGGCTTTCTTTAGTTATATTTACTCATCTCTATTCTCTTAGCTTTAAGCTGTTCTCTCGACTGATAAAAATCAACTTGCTATCAAAACTCACCATAGCAATGATTCTTCTCATGTTTCTCATCGAAAAGAGCCTTGTGGCTCAGAATTCTGCAAGAATAGTCTGTGAGAGGAAAGAACGTGAATCTACTGAAGTAGATCTACTGAAAAAGGTGCAGTCACATTCCTTCATATCTATCTAAGATTAATAGTAACTACCTGATTTTTTCTACCACCTACTTGTGGCTTTTCAGCTATGTATACACGCTTTACTGCCTCTCAAGCTGTTGAAATGGCAGTGCCAGAGCAGCCCATTCCGATTCAACACTATTTGCGGCAGCCTCAGCGCGTTGTGGTTGCTCTCGCCGCCTCAAGCCAAATTGAGCCGTTTGGTGACGATCATTTTCGCTTGAAGATGCGCCCGTTGAATTTCATGATGCTGACCGTTCAGCCAATTGTGGATTTGCGCGTTTGGGCTGATCCAGACGGTACTGTGTATGTGCAGTCAGTTGGTTGTGAAATTCGGGGTGTTGAGTACATTAACCAGCGCTTTAAGCTGAACCTTGTGGGCAAGCTACAGCCCCAGCAGGTGAACGGCAAAACCGTTTTGAAAGGTAGGGCAGATCTAGAAGTGCAGGTTGATGTACCCCCACCGCTCGACTTGACGCCAAAACCATTTTTAGAAGCGACTGGCAATGGGCTACTCAAGAGTGTCCTACTGACTGTAAAGCAACGCCTCATGCACCATCTTTTAGCAGACTACGGCGCGTGGGCGAGCTCAAACCTGGGTCAAACGCCAGCAGTAAAGCCCTCTGCTGTGCCGACGAACAACCCGATCGCCTGACTTTTGCCTTGCTCTCACTTCCCATCGTTACCTTTAGATGCGGCATGGGCTGAACGATCGCCGATGCAGCCGTGAAGCTCCATGCATTTTCAAGGCTAGGCGATGGGCAGGTGTGCCGTACCCTTTATTAGCTGCCAGATTGTAGCCAGGGTATTTGGCATCCAGACGCGTAATCAGTTCGTCACGCCACACCTTAGCAAGAATGCTTGCAGCAGCGATCGCTAGTGACTGTCGATCACCTTGCACAACCGTCTGTTGCGGTAACGCTAGTCCTGGAATGCGTTGATTGCCATCAATTAAGCAAAGTGCTGGTGTTACTTTTAGCTTGAGTACAGCGCGTTTCATTGCTAGCAACGACGCTTGCAGGATATTGAGGCGATCGATTTCCCCGACCGAGGCATAGCTTACCTGATACGCCAGAGCATGAGCGCGAATTACCTCTGCCAACAGCAGCCGACGCTCGGGTGATAGAAGCTTGCTGTCTGTTACACCTGCTTCAGTCAATACCAGGACTGCTTCTGCCGATAAAATAACAGCCGCTGCTACTACAGGACCAAAGAGGGCACCCCGCCCCACTTCGTCTACACCAGCCACCAGTGCTGGCAGCACTATGCTATCCAAAACGGGCAGAGCCACCTGCTGGGTTAAAGGGTTCTTTTGTCGCTCCATGAAGGACGCTTTAGGGCAATCGAGAGTATTGCAAGAAACAATGCGTATGCCGCAAAAAAATTATCAGGTCAAGACTTTAAGGCTAAACCTGACTCAGCACCCAAAATTTGGCCTACATGTCAGCTTTGATTAGGCTCACTACTAATCTGAGGTTGTTGCCGAAGAACGACGACGACGGCGACGGGTCACAGGTGCATCATCCGCTTCGATCGGCTCATCTGGGGTCACCACCACCTCTGGCTCTATGCTGGCAGCCTCGATACTGTCAAACTGAGGCGCAAGAACTGAAGCAACTTCTGCTACTTCTTCGGCTTCAAGTAAGTCTGCGTTCGCTTGCCTACCTGTCGGAACAGTCTCAATCACGCGCTGTTTCGGCTTCGGTGCTGCTACTACTGGCTCTAATACTAGTGGCTCTAGTTGGGATGTCAGCGTCATTTGCTCTGGTTCTGCTTCTAGAGGAGCCTGCCCTGGCAAAACGACTGAAATGACGGCTGCTTTCGGATTTTTTACTTCCTGATTAGCCAGTATCAATGGCGAAATGCCCATCCAGGCATAGATATCCTGTTCTGCTGGGGTCATTTCTACGGTGACTACTTCTGGCGGCTCCTGTGGTGCTCTTGATGACTCCCGCCGCGATCGACCCCGGCGCTCCTCTACATAGCTCAGCTCTGGTGGTGCCTCCGGAACATAGGCTGGCTCCAGCGTTGGTTCCAGATCCTTAGCTGGAGTTAGCTCTCGATTAGTAAGTAATTCGGGCACACCATCACGTCCACTCCGACCCCGACCACCCCGACCCCGAGCTGGACGTTCTGGACGCTCTGAGCGCCCGGTATCGGCGCGATCGACTCGGCTAGTAAACGGTAAGTCTGGGACAGCCGTTGGTTCACTATCATTTGCTGCATCAAGCTTCAGAGTGGGAGCGCTTTGATAAGACGGACCACCGCTGCGTCCTTCATCACCAGGACGGCGGCGACGGCGGCGGCGGTTGTTACCACCCAGCTCTTGATAGCTCGGATGATTTAGCCCAAGCTCTTGGACATCATCACTATCATCCATATCTTCGCTACGGTCTTCCCACGTTGGCTCGGGGGCACTGATAACATTAGGAAGCACCAGATCACGCCCGCGCCCACGTCCAGTAATGCTGCGATCAACGGTTCGCGATTCTCTTAGCGCTACGGCTGCCGGACGCTCAACCATGTCGCCCTCTGCCGTATCATTCTCACCCGGTAAATGCACCAGATGACCCAAACCGCCACAAGTAGGGCAGGCACGACCAAAGATTTCGTAAATATTCTTGCCCTGACGTTTGCGGGTTAACTCAACCAACCCCAGTTCGGAAAGTTGAGCAATTTGCGGTCGCGACTTATCGGCTCGCAGCGCTTTGTTGAAGTGTTCTAGCACCTGCAACTGATCGCGGCGATGATCCATGTCAATGAAGTCAATAACGATCACTCCAGCAATGTTGCGGAGTCGAAGCTGCCGAGCAATTTCGGTGGCGGCTTCGCAGTTCGTCCAGAGCACTGTTTCACGAGCTGTTGCAGAGCGTGTAAACGAACCAGAGTTAACATCAACCACGGTTAGCGCTTCCGTCCGCTCGATAATAATGTAGCCACCCGATGGCAAATCAACCCTGGGCTTCAGCGCTTCTCGGATCGCGGCATTGATGCGGAAGTATTCCATGATTGGGGCGCGATCGCGATGGTGATCAATCAACACCCCCCGAGGTAAATCACCACCACCCCAATTCGTCAACTGCTGCCGAACGCGCTTCAGTCCTGTATGTGAGTCCACCACAATCCGATTGACATCCGCACTGTAAACATCCCGCAGCACCCGCTGAATAAAGTCATCATCCCGATTCAGCAGAGCCGGTGCACGGGTGGTGTTTGCCTCTTGCAACACAAGCTCCCACTGCTTTTGCAGCGTTTCCAAATCTTCAATAATGGCATCTTCAGGCATATTTTCCGCTTCGGTACGGACGACAATGCCCATCCCTCCGGGTTTGACCAAAATTGCTAACGCCCGTAACCGATTCCGTTCGTTTTCATTGCGAATACGGCGGGAAAGGTTTACACCCTTGCCGTAAGGCATTAACACTAAATAACGCCCTGGGAGTGAAACATTACCTGTCAACCGGGGTCCCTTATTACCCGTTGGCTCCTTCATGATCTGCACCAGCACTTTTTGCTGAGGAGCCAACAGTTCAGTAATCGAGCCAGCCATCCGGCGCAACTTCAACGGACCTAAATCGGTGACATGAATAAACCCATTGCGTTCACTATCACCAATATTCACGAAGGCTGCATCAATGCCTGGTAAGACGTTCTCAACGATGCCAAGATAAACATCACTAACTTGATGACTACCCGTTGCAACAATAAGTTCTTGAATCTGATCTTCTGAAAAAACGGCAGCAATGCGATGCTGCTCTGCGATAACAATTTGTTTGGACATTCAATTTCCTCAAAGGTTGGCGGCAGCAGGAGGATCTAAGTCGATAATCCTCTAACTCGTGCAAAGGTGCCGCTGCATAACGTACAAGCTCCGAAGCTATGCAACAGCTATAAAAAGATGCCAATCCTGAAATGAGGCGGTCTCTAACAGCCTCAGAACGGTTGACTATGGCAAAGACCACTGAATGAATAATCAATAAAACCAGCCAATTACCTTCTCTTGCGAAAAGGTATCGAACTCTGTAAAAGATGGACTAGAAGTCTGACAAAGTAGGCTGCCTTCAGCATCAAATGCTGACTTACTTAGCGGTACCCCTAAGAGTCTTCAACCCGCAACAGCCTCTGTTGAGTTGCATTATAGCGTGTACAGATTTCTCTGCGACTAAAATTCAAGAATCGATAAGCTGGAGTAGCAGGAAGAAGGTATGAGACGAAAGCTTGAAGCGGTTTGCTTTCTTCTCTAAGCCTCCGATCGTTTGTACCCTGGACGACTCACCGAAAAGACAAACAGCACCTAAAACTGCCTAAATCCTTTCGGTCTTTGACTCTTTTCAATGAAACAGGTTCAAGTTAGCTGCAATCCTGAGTGTTCAGGTGTGGTTAAAAGCAGCCGCTCACGATGTATATGCAACAGTTGCAGTTCTTGCTGTGACACCTGCTCCAGCATATAAAGGACGTGATCAGGGCGAAGTAGCGTACCGTCGTTACGATAACTGCCAAGGTAACGCAGCACGATCGACGTATCACTAACTAACGCTTCAATTTTCAAGTCAAACAGGCGATCGCGCAGATTGATGTCCTGAGTTTTGCCTCCTTTGGTCGTGTGCTGAAACCAAAGAGCATCGCTGGCTTGAATTGTGTCTATCCATTCCTGCCATGTCGATAAAGTAAGCGACTGGATAGTAGCAGGTTCGTCTGGTTGTACTATGCCAACCGTGATGAGATATTCTGCCTTCTCCAAAAGCTGAGTTCCCGCTGGCGAACTAATCGGAACGGTTTCAACATGATAAATCGGGATTTCAGCCGGAAGCTGCGCCTCTAACTTTGACCGAAAGATCGCTAGATCCATTACTTCAGTCAGTTCAAAATCGACAATTTCGCCTGCACTGGTGACACCAAGCGGAAGGGCACTTGCAGGAATAATGCGTGGTCCAGGATGAAAGCCACCTGTGAAAGTGATTGGCAGGGCAGCTCGTCGTACCACGCGATCAAACAAGCGAATCAAATCAAGATGGCTGACTAATGCCATTTCACCGTGCTTGCCTAACCATACCCGCAACCGTTGAGCGCGCTGCTGATTCGGTACAAATTGACCCGCAAAGGGTGGCAGAGCAGGCGGCGCTACCACTACGTTATGCCCAAAGTCGGTACTACAGACTCCGCAATGAGAGCAGCCGTCAAAAGAACAGTCTGGCACTATCGCTGCTTGTAACGCTCGCTGCAAGTCTTCTTTAAGCCACTGCTTATCAATACCTGTATCGAGATGATCCCAGGGGAGCGGAACCTCTAGTGACGGATGAGGGATAGAGGATGAGGGATGAATGCTGGCTTCATTCGTGCCAAAGATATTCCACTCGCCGTTTTCAACCTGACGGTATTTCCAGTCCAGCCCAGATTCGGCGATCGCTTGTGTCCAGGCAGCATACGCACGATCGAGACTTTCCCACCAGGCATCCATCCCGGCACCCAGTTCCCAGGCGCGCTGGATAACAGAGGAGAGGCGGCGGTCACCCCGACCAACGAAATCTTCCATTGCCGAGAGGCGAACATCTGTAAAATTAACTTTTAAGCCCCGAATGTGGCGAAACTCTTCTCTCAACAGTCGTTGCTTC
>DATNQS010000193.1:0-3931 GCA_036703925.1 Candidatus Sericytochromatia bacterium | reverse complement strand
GAAATGCCAGTTGGCTGTGGCAAAACGGGAGACAGATTTACCAAGATTGTCATAAGGGCAAACGATCGCTAGAGCTTTTTAACGGCGTGAGTCTGCTTTGACGTAATTGGAGCATGATCAATATCGAGAATGAAGCACAGAATTTTTAGATGGATGGGGCTAGATGTCTTTAAAGCAGCGATCGTAAATTTGATTACTAAATAAATCCTTAAAGCAAGCTGTTCCCAAAGCGGTCGATGCTTTCCATAATAAAAAAGTTGGCTCCGGCGATATTCTAACCGCATCCGGTCAGACACTTTACCAACGGAATAACCGCCTAAATGGATGATTGCAACATCAGAGTTGTAGAGAACTTGCCAACCACGATCGCGCACACGCTGACAGAGGTCAGACTCTTCAAAGTACATAAAAAAGGTTTCATCAAACCCATTCAATGTTTCAAAGAGCGATCGACGGATAAAAAAGGCGGCACCAATCACAATATCCACAGTTTGAACGTGCTGAAACCGCTGTTCGATCACGTCTCGCTGTTGAGGATCGGTATACTGCTTTAGTTGTTTAAGCGTTTTATATTCGCCAAAAATGCTAATTTCATCTGCAACAGAAAGCTGAAGAGAACCATCTGCGTTTAATAATTTTGTCCCAATAATACCAACCGTTGGGTATGCTTGCATCAGCGTTATCAACGGTGGCAGCACATCGCTTGTGAGCAACGTATCTGTATTCAGCAGAAAGAGAAATTCTCCTTTTGCATCGGTTGCACCAACATTATTGCCTGCTCCAAACCCTCGATTTTCGGCTTGTTTAATGAGTCTTACAGTTGGGAAGTATTGGGCAATTAAGGCAGCACTGCCGTCTGTAGAAGCATTATCAACGACAATGATCTCGTAAGGAACAGTGTGAAGAAATTGCAGGAGCGATCGCAAACAGTTCAGCACAACCTCTGCACCGTTGTAGTTGACTAAAATAATGGAAACTAAGACAGGGCGATCGTCACTCATATGCACATTTTTCTACCAGGTTTTGCCCAGCTTTCCTACAAAGCCATGATACGTGCCGATGACGCACGCGATCGCTTTTTGCCCTTTGGGAGCAGCATCAAACGCTAAAATTTTGAGCACTGTCAGCAGCAAGAATTTCAGACGCCGCAGGCAACACGTCAACCGATACCATCCGTGCGAATGCTGTAATTCAAGATAGGTGTGATTGCGACAAATGTAGTAGTAGCGCAGCGGCGAATAAAGCTGAAACACTTTTTTTCGACCCAATATCTCAAGCTGAAATGGCACTCCAAACCGATGATACATTGCCGCATCCGGCACAACCAAATTGTGAAAGCCCGCCTGCCGCAACCGCAGCCCATAGTCCAGGTCAATACCATCAATAAACAACCCTGTGTCTGGAGGCTCCACGCGAGCGACCGTCTGTAGCGACACCAATGCCCCAGAGGTGATCGGCGCATCGCATTCGTAGGGCATGGTGGGGGTGGCTGGCGCGAAGCCACGAAACCGATCGCCCAAAAACAGACTGGGCTTTACAGTTTGTCCTGTACGAGCATCGATCGCGGTCGGAGCCATCATGCCGATCGCATACGCCTCTGTTGCCATCTTTCCATACGCTGCTAGCAAGTGCTCCAGACAGTCAGGAGCCGGGGTGCTATCCTGGTCAAACGTCCACAAAAAGTCGTACTGGCGCTGCCTAGCCCACTGAATCGCCAGTGCCATGCCTCCCGCGATGCCAATATTTTCAGGATAATGCCAGACCAAAAGGCGATCGTCCGCTTGATTTTCTTCTAAAAGCCTCAACGGTTGGGCTGAGTTGTCAACAATCAGAATGTGTTGGATGTGGTAAGACTGCAATCGCAGTGCGGTCACGCAAGCATTGAGGGCGATCGCATCGTCATACGCCGTAATGTAGGCGGCAACAGCATAGGTTTTTTGCTGATCGCTACCCATGCGTTAGTTTCCGCCTGATGCCCCAGGATGTTCTGCTAACCAGTCCTCTAAGTCAGACAGACTGGAAAAATCGAGCAAGGCTTCTCCCAGCAACTCCAACTGAGTCAGCAACAATGCTTCAACCTGCGATCGGGTAGCATCCGGGAAGATTCCAATGCGGCGAACGAGTTGACGAAGGATAAGCGATCGCTCCCCTTCTAGCTGTGCCTCCTCGCGTACTTCTTGACGCGCTTCCGCTCTGGCTTCCTCACGCAACTCTTGATAAATCACTGATTCTTGCACTAACTCCCTCGCATCAGTCGTTGAATGATCGGTTTCTCTAATACTAACCCCGCCAAAATGCTGGTTGCGGCTGCCAGATTACTTTGCTGTCGCCGATCGACAATGGTATCGATCGCCTGCGTGACTCGTTGCAAGACTGCCGCACGATCGCTTGTCTGTCTTAGTGCAGCATACGGCAATAGCCCTGGATAGCGGAAGAAGTTTTCAGTGAGCTGCTCCCATAGTCGAATAACCTGAAACTCGTGACGCAAGGTATCGATCGCAAAAGTGGTTTGCTTTACCAATGCAGATTCAGTCTGTTGCAGGTAAATGACGACTTGCACCCTCCGCTTCTGAGGCAAACGTCGATACGTCCGCAACCGATAATCTGCCATCCGAAAAGGCATAGTCGGGTCGGGGTTGGTCTGAAATTCGCAATGCAAAACTACGTTGTCAGATTGCAGCAAGATGAGCGCATCGGCTCGAATTGGCTCTAACGACAACTCTGCTGGACTCAATTCTGTCAGTGCAACCGCTTCACCAATGAGCCAACTGGCAAAGTCTTGCGAATACTGCTCAATGAGAAACTTTGAAACGTTATCAAACATGGCGCGATCGTATCAGCTTGCCAATGCAGTTGATTGATTAATTTAGTTTTTGATGAACGGCGATCGTTTTGCCTGCATCGCATTCATACCACTTGTTTCTAGCGCAAAATGACACGGTAAAGATTACAGTTGTACAATCGCCGACCATCTGTGCGATCGTCTCCTGCTCTGTCAGCAACGTTGTACAGACTGCACTCATCTAACGCAGACCGCTCATCGCCACAAAAATCTAGAAATATGCGAAAGGATTCTGTCTATCCACTGTCAGCCAGATATTATGCAGAAAGATTCTACCTAAGTACTAAATTTGAGGTGTTATGCCGAATCTCTCTGCCTATTCCTCGCCAAGGGATCTTAGACGGAAAATTTCTGTTTATTAATAGTTATGCGGCTTAATCTACTGGTTGTGATCGCGCTTCAAGTCTATCTGTTGGGCAGTATAAGCAAGTTGTTGAATCTTATAAGTTTGCATGGCAAGTCGAGGTGTTCATTTTGCGTTGACTAATTCCCAAACTCAGGCTGTACTCGCAGCTCAGAATGATGTTGAACTAATGTTAGGCATTGAAGAAATCGAAGACCAGTGGAACGAGGAGTACCTTGCACAGTCTGACAAAGCCTGGAATGCAATTCACCGCTGCTTGACCGATGGTAGCTTACTCTACGAGAGCGGGCAGTATCCACTCAATCACTGCATTTGTGGCGGGCAACAACTTTATAGTGAAGAGGATTACACTGTTTCCTTTGTGTCTGCGGTGCAAGTAAAAGATGTTGCGACTGCACTTAGTCAAATCAATCAGCATTGGATGCAAGAAAGATACTTCACGATTCCACAGAATGATTATGGGATACTGAGTAATGATGACTTTCAGTACATATGGAAGTGGTTTCAGGAGGTAAGGCAGTTATACAAAAAGGCATCAATCAAGGGTCGAGCAGTAATTTTTACAGTTGATTGTTGAGGTTCTGTTTGAGTATAGCGATCGCCGCTTTCCAATTGTCTTCTTCACTGGGTTTATCCTTAGACGTAAGTAACGTTGGGGTAGTTCCCGGTATCGATCTGTTGCATCTATTTACGGAACAAGATTTCAACCAGCATTTTGCATGGTT
>DATNQS010000192.1:0-14897 GCA_036703925.1 Candidatus Sericytochromatia bacterium | reverse complement strand
AGTCAGTGGCTTGCTCAGGGTTATCAAGTTGGCTCAGAATATGCAGACAAGCGCCGCTTTCAAACCAGTTCCTGGCAAAGCTGTGGTGCCATTAACGCCAAGCGCGAAGCCGATGTGCTGGCAGCGCTCCAAAGCCTCACTGCTGAACATGGCGGCGAGTATGTGCGCTTAGTTGGCATTGACCCTCAGGCAAAGCGGCGCGTTGGCGAGATCATTATTCAGCGACCGGGTACTCCTTTTGCGGCTTCAACGTCACAAGGGTCTAGTAGCAGTGCTGCAATATATGATTCCGCTGGGGGCAGTTATGGTCATGCGTCCAGCCAGAGCCTGGGTCAAGAGGTGATCGGGCAAGTGCGGCAGTTGCTCGCACAAGGGCACCAGGTTGGGGTCGAACACGCCGACAAGCGTCGTTTCCAAACCAGTTCCTGGCAGAGCTGCGGTGCGATCAATAACAAGCGTGAAGGCGATGTGATTGAAGCACTAGAGCGCTGCATGGCTGAACATAGCGGTGAATATGTACGCCTGATTGGCGTTGATTCTCAGGCAAAACGGCGCGTTGCAGAGTTAATCATTCAGCGACCGGGTGCGGCTTCTGCTAATGGTTCTAGTGGCAAGGCTGAAAGCAACCCTAGTTTTGGGGCTACCAGTTCCGGAGCTGCTCCTAGCAAAGGTTCCAGTCATACTTCGGCTGCAACAAGCTTGAGCCAAGAAATAATTAGTCAAGTACGTCAGGCAATCGCTCAGGGCTATCAAATTAGCACCGAGTATGCAGATGAGCGTCGGTTTAAAACTAGTTCATGGCAAACTGGCGGTGTCATTCAAGCAAAACGTGAGGCAGAGGTGCTGGCAGCCTTAGAAGCAGCTATTTCGGAACAGGGTCGAGCTTATGTGCGCCTGGTTGGTACAGACCGTGAGGCAAAGCGCCGAGTGATCGAAACGACGATTAAGCGACCCGCTAAGTGATCACTCTGAACCAACGATCGCATGACTAACTGAAATAGTCAGACACGCAGCGTTGTTAGCTGTTGGTTATAAATGCTGGTTTAAGCAGCGTTTAGTTCAGCAGCTAGCAGCTAGCAACTTGTCGTTTTCTAAGTTTCAAGTGAGGTTTTCCGTTTCATGCACGTGCCGTCGCTACAACCTGTGAATAGTTCTCACTTTTGTGTTAGTGGCGATGTCACAATTCATCCAACTGCCGTGATTGCGTCAGGTGTTTTACTCCAGGCAGATCCAGAAGCCCGCATCATCATTGGTGCGGGTGTTTGTCTTGGTCTAGGTACAGTGATTCATGCTCATCAAGGGACGCTTGAAGTGGAGGCAGAAGTCACCATTGGTGCTGGAGTACTGATTATTGGTGCGGGCAAGATTGGCAGTAGCGCTTGCATTGGTGCAGCCTCAACGCTGTGGAATCATTCGATCGCCCATGGGGAGATTGTGCCGCCGCTATCACTTTTGGGTGCGTCCGATGAGCGATCGCCTGAGAAGCAATCGTCTGATCTTGAATCGGCTGAAGTCACTATTGTAGAGGTTCCCAGCCTACCATCTGCTGTAGAGGCTCCTAGCCCACCATCTGCTTCGCTTGCCAAAGCTCAAGATTCCCCTAATGGTACGGTTGAGTCGGCTGCTAACCAGCCAGCGACCGAAATTCAGCTTAGTTCTAGCACCCCCGTGTACGGTCAGGCAAATTTAAGCCGCTTACTGTCAACCTTACTGCCGCACCGACAAAGGTTTCTTAACAGCGGTGAGGATAGTAAAAGCGACGGTTAGAGGTGAGGTGACGAGAGCCACTAAAAGCCTCGAACCATAGCCCTAAAACATCCATGACAGTACATAATCGTTAAGGTGAAGCAATCGTTTTAGACTTTAGAGCTAAAAGCTATACCTTGTTTTCTGAAAGAGTAACTGAACGCTAACGCAGGGCAACTTTTACCAATCCTCTTGGATTAGTATCGAGGGTTAGGCGCAGGCGAAAACCGATCAACAGATATTTTTTCGTGTACTTCCCTTAAACTGTTTCCGCCTCTGACCTTCTGCCGACTCGCAATCCAAGAGCCAAAGTTACAATTAAAAAGCAGTACCGAGGTTCATGATGGGGGGAGGTCAATACGATCCGAACGATTTTAGCGATACTGCCTTAGGTCTAGTGTCTACGCAAAGCTTTCCAGCGATCGTTGGCACGGCTGACATGATGTTAAAGTCGGCTGAGGTTGCTTTAGTAGGCTACGAAAAAATTGGCAGTGGACATTGCACCGCGATCGTTCGTGGCGGCATTTCTAATGTTCGTCTTGCTGTAGCAGCAGGGGTGGAGGCAGCGGAGCAATTTGGTCAAGAGGTGTCTAGCCTCATCATTGCTCGTCCATTGGCTAATCTAGAGGCTGTGCTGCCCATTGGCAAATTGTTGGCTGACGTTGCACAGGGTTCGGGTTCTAGTCGCTTGAGCAATCAAGCGATTGGGCTACTTGAAACACGCGGTTTTCCAGCTATGGTAGGTGCGGCTGATGCCATGCTTAAGTCTGCCGATGTGCAGCTTTCGGCGCATGAAACGATCGGCGATGGTTTGTGTACTGTGATTATTCGCGGCGCAGTGGCAGATGTGGCGGTGGCAGTAGAAGCGGGAATGCATGAGGCAGAGCGGATCGGCGAACTGCATGCGGTGATGGTGATCCCACGACCGTTGTCTGACCTGGAACAAACACTGCCACTAGCAAGCTGCTGGATCGAGCAGCCACTGCCGCTACGCTTGCCGATCCTTTCCAAAAAAGTGGCAGAAGCTGAACTGCTAGAACCGCTAAGTCTAGAAGTTGCCCCTACTAAGCGCGAAGCACAGATGGAGCTTGAAGAGCCTCCAAGCTAGCTTACGTATTACGAGACTAATTTACTCTTATCTCTACCCTTCTCCTTGAGGAGAAGGGTTTTTAGTTTAGACCATGCCAGTTCTCTCTTACATTAAGGGCTAAGGGTTAGGCACCCTATGCAGGTGTTTCAAAGAAGCTATCGCGTCAACTTACATACCTAACCCACCTACAGATGGGCGGCTGGTAAACGCAATTGTTTAGAAGGTTGGTTGGCATGATCAGCGTCATTCGTGAGAAGAAATTCGCGGATGAAACGGGCGATCGCTCGTTGCGCTAACCCGCCTGCGATTTGCTGACCCATTTGATGTGCTTCCGGCTTAAACAGCAGTTTGGGTATTACTGGCAGCAGTTGGGCCGGATCAAAGCCCTGCGTCTCCTTCAAAATGCCCCAGATGCGCTTGAGGTGCTCCAGCGTTGGTTGATCAGTCGAAACAGTGGTGCGGTTGACAGTAAGCCCCAGCCGTTCTGCAAAGCCATAGCGAATGTTGTTAAGCGTTGCATTACCAAACAAATCAAGACCTTTGACCGCTTCTTCTACAATCTGGCGACGAATCAGATCCCCCCGATCGGAGAAAAGATAGTCTAGCGTCTGATCAACGACCTGGCTCAAATCGTAGTCACTGCTGCCACGCGCATTTCGCAACAGGTTTTCCAGACGATTCCAGCGGAAACTGCCGTCTTTAAAGAGCAGATCTTTAAGCGATGCCCGCAATTGTGGAGCCGGATCAGTCAACAGACGCTTGGCAACGTAAGGATAGGCTTTGCTAAGAACCTTGAAATCTGGGTCAACGTTAATGGCAATGCCTTCAAGGGTAACGAGCGATCGAATAATCAGCGCGTAGTAAGCAGGCACTCGAAAGGGGAACTCGTACATCAAGGATGACAGTTGATCCGTGATGCTTTTAATGTTGATCTCTGCCACGCTCGTTCCCAATGCGTCATTAAAGACGGTCGCAAAAGCAGGAATGATCGGAGTCAGATCGGTATCAGGGGTGAGAAACTCTAAATTTACGTAATCTCTCGCTAACCCTTCAAAGTCACGGTTAACAAGGTGGACGATCGCCTCAATCAAGCCGTAACGCTGGGCTGGTTTTACCTCACTCATCATCCCAAAGTCTAAATATGCCAGCTTGCCATCAGTCGTTGCCAACAGGTTACCGGGATGGGGATCAGCATGGAAAAACCCATATTCTAGAAGCTGGCGAAGGGAGCATTGTACGCCCACCTCAATCAGGTAGCTGGCATCTGTCCCCTGTGCCCGAATTGCTTCTGGTTGGGTGAGTTTGATACCTGTAATCCATTCCATCGTCAGCACACGCCGTCCCGTATACTCCCAGTAAATTTTGGGTACATATACATCTTTCATGTGCCCATAGAGTTGGGCGAAGCGCTCGGCATTCCGCCCCTCCTGGTTGTAATCCATTTCCTCAAAGATGCGGGCAGCAAACTCATCCATGATGGCAACCAGATCACTACGGATCTGCTTGAAGAAGCGCATTGCCAGCGCTGCCAACCCACGCAGAATGTAGGTATCCAATGCAATACTCTGCGCCAACCCAGGACGTTGCACTTTAACAGCAACCTCTTCACCCGTTTTGAGCCGACCGCGATAGACCTGCCCCAGCGAGGCTGCCGCAATGGGGCTTTCAGTCAGCTCTGCATAAATCAGGTTGGGTGCATCACCTAACTCTTCTTCGATAAAGCGATAGGCGGTCGCATTGTCGAAGGGTGGCAACTGGTCTTGCAGGCGGGTCAATTCTTCTAAGTATTCAGGTGGCACCAGATCTGGACGGGTTGACAATGCCTGCCCCACTTTAATGAAAGCTGGTCCCAGCCGCGTCAACATTTGGCGTAGACGTACCGCTTGCTTCTTATGCTTATGTTCGCTGAAGCCAACGCGAGTATTCCACCACCAGATCAGCCCAAACGTGATGAAGGGAAAGAAAATCTTGAGTACTCGTCCCCAAACCTGGAGGGGTTGCTGCTGATAATGTGCCGCGATCGCGTCTGCATCGTAACGCAGCGCACCATCAGTCTCATCAGGTGGAACAAGATCTGCTAACAGTAGGCGCTTTTCCAACTCAACAGTGGTTGCGTCGTCTACCACTAAGGTTGGAGTCACACCCTCTAAATCTGTTACCTCATGAAGCCGCCCTGCCGAGCCGAAAGGCATACGCTCTGGGTCAAACGAAGCGGGCATAGGCGGTGCAGTCTTAACATTCATGAATTTGCAGCCGGATGAGAGCAGGTATGTAAAGCATTGTAACAACAGTTCGTCTGTATCGTCAGATCTGTTGTTTTCAAACGTGTCAGCACTCTGTGAGTAAGAAGCGTTCTACTAAGTCAAGCACAACGCTTCTTTACTTTGCTCCGTCCAGAGGGACAAATGTAAGGTGAGCTTTCCGCACTACACGTCATTGAAGGCAGACGGATAGACAACCCTGCCTCGATATGCCGCATGGAAGTGCTGTAAGGGTTTGACCATAAAGGCAGCGGCTGGCACTGGAAAAGGAGACTCGATCGCGTACTCTACTCACGGCTTAAACCCAAAACGTGGGTAAAACTGGGGATGCCCTAAAACAACAATTAAGGCTTCTCCCAAGGAGTCTGCCACCGTTAAACCTGCTTGCACCAGCGCACTACCAATGCCCTGTTTTTGAAAAGCTGGCTGTACGGCAACAGGGGCAAGAGCTAGGATTGATCGGCTCTCCCCACTTACCAAATCGACATAGCTAAATAAAATATGACCGACGATCGCACCCTCCTGCTCCGCAACAATAGCTAAGGACGGGCAATAGCAATCGCTAGACCGAATGCGAGCAATCAGTTGGGCTTCGTTTGCCTGACCAAAGGCTTGCGTCACCACAGTGGCGATCGCCGCGTAATCAGATTCAGTCTCAGGACGGAGCTTCATTGACTAATCTTTTTCGTGGTACTCGTATGACTTTAACCAGGTCTTCCGCCCAACCGCTAGGAGTAGCCCAACGA
Source organism: Candidatus Sericytochromatia bacterium (assembly GCA_036703925.1). Classification (GTDB taxonomy): domain Bacteria; phylum Cyanobacteriota; class Cyanobacteriia; order Leptolyngbyales; family Leptolyngbyaceae; genus Stenomitos. The sequence continues at coordinate 9,054 of DATNQS010000192.1, read as the reverse complement.
AACAGAGGTAGGGTGAAAGACCAGGAGTATTTGTCCACTACAACCGCTAACGATCACTGCCTACCAGCGCTTGCCAGCGCTTCAGCAAGATACGACAGCCGTATAAATGGTGATAATTAGAGTGAGTTGAACGATCGCCATTATCTTGCAACATTACAAGATTGCCGTTTGCTTTGAAGTGGTTTGACTTAAGGGCAATGATCGTCTGGTAACTAGGATGGTTAAATAAAGCACCAGTTAGAGGCTGGGTTTCGACTGCGCTCAACCTGCCTATACATAAGGCTGAGAGCATTTCGACTTTGCTCAATGCATCTTATAAAATTACGCCTAGCTACTTAGTGATTGACCACAGAATAAAGCTTGCCCATCTAAACCTCGATCGCGTTCAGCGAATGTAACAGACTGTAGTACCGCTTACAAAGCGATCGTCATCGCATCAGAGATCGCTAGTATCTATAAGGGGAGTTGGTAATGGGATGTAGGGTAGAGAGTGTCGGAGCAGCAAAAGGATTCTCAAACGTCTTACACCTTAGCAGCACCTTAAAGTACGACAGTACGCTACAACAGCCTTCACCTCTTACCTCTTTACCTTCCCACTCCTTCATCCCCTCCTCACCCTCTGCCCATGCTGCTTTCCCTGCGAATCGAAAATTTCGCTCTGGTAGACCACCTCGAGATCGGCTTGGATGCGGGTCTGACCGTGTTGACAGGTGAAACTGGTGCAGGCAAGTCGATCATTCTCGACGCGATCGATGCAGTACTAGGAGGCAAAGTCACCAGCCGCGCTATTCGCACTGGAGCCGATCGCGCCCTTGTAGAGGCAGTCTTTAGACTTGATTCTGACTTGGCAACCTGGCTAGAGCAGCATGAGATTCAGCCTGCTGAGAATGCCCACCTAGTGTGTAGTCGAGAGATTATCGCTAGCCAGAGCAGCCAGCGGAGCCGATCGCGCATCAACGGTGTGCTGGTCAACAAGCAGCAAATGGAGCAACTACGCGATCGACTCGTCGAACTCACAGCTCAAGGGCAAACCGTACAGATTGGTCAACCACCCCTTCAGCGTGAATGGCTCGATAGCTATGGGGGGGAATCCTTGCTGAAGCAGCGATCGGTCGTTGCCACTGCCTTCGCTGCCTATCAACAGGCGCACCAGACGTTGGAGAAACGCCGTAAATCAGAGCAAGAGCGTCTCCAACAGCTTGATCTCTTTGAATATCAACTGAAAGAACTCACCGCTGCTAATCTCGTAGAACCAGACGAACTGGATCAATTGGAGCAAGAACGCAAGCGCCTCAGCCACAGCGTTGAGCTACAACACCAGAGCTATCAGGTCTATCAAGCACTTTACCAAAACGATGACGGCACCGAAGCCTGTGCCGACCTACTGGGCAAAGCCGAAAATACTTTGAAGGAGATGGCAGAATATGACACCCAAATACAGCCCATCCTGGAACTGGTTAGTAACGCTCTCGCACAGGTAGAACAAGCCGGACGGGAAATCAATGCCTACGGCGAAACGCTGGAGGCAGACCCACAACGCCTTCAGGATGTACAGGGGCGCATTGTCGAGCTAAAGCAAGTGTGTCGTAAGTATGGTCCTACTTTAGGTGATGCGATCGCCCTTCATCAGCGGCTCCAAGCTGATATGGACGAGCTGACGGGCGGCGGTCAATCCCTCGAAGATCTAGAGCGAGTTTATGAAGAACGGCAGAGTGTCTTGACTGAAACCTGTACTGTGCTGACTCAACGACGGCAAGCCACTGCCAAAGAATTAGAAGAGCGGTTAGTCAGTGAACTCAAACCGCTGGCAATGGAGAAAGTGAAATTTCAGGTAGAGATTTCGCCTATGTCTCCTTCTGCTTTAGGAGCCGATCGTGTTACCTTCCTCTTTAGCCCCAATCCGGGTGAGCCTCTGCAACCGCTGACCGAAATTGCCTCTGGTGGTGAAATGAGCCGCTTCTTACTCGCTCTGCAAGCCAGCTTTTCTCAAATTGATCCCGTTGGCACCTTAGTCTTTGACGAAATCGACGTGGGCGTTTCGGGACGAGTCACCCAGGCGATCGCCGAAAAACTCCACCAACTGAGCCAGCAGCATCAGGTGCTCTGCGTCACCCACCAGCCGATCGTCGCCGCAATGGCGGATCATCATTGGCGCGTGAGTAAGCAGGTGATTGAGTCGGAGACGGGCGAGGAGCGAGAAGCAAAGAGCGAGGAACGAGGGCAAGCAGGGGATACAAAGAACTCAAAGCTCAAAACTCTTTCCCTTCCCAACCCTCTCGACTCCGTTCGCACTGTTGTGCGCGTCACGCCGCTCGACAACCAACAGCGGCGAGAAGAATTGGCACAGCTTGCGGGTGGGCAATCCACCTCTGAAACAGATAAAAACCAGGATGCGGTTGCCTATGCATTTGCTGATTCGCTGTTGACGCAAGCAGCAAACCTACGGCAGGCGCGATCGACTGACTCTAATGGTTCTACCGCTGAACCGAAACCTGTCACTGAACCGAAACCTGCTACGAAACTCAAAGCTGCTGCGGAACCGAAAGCGAAGGCGAAAACCCGATCGCGTAAGTAGCCTATCCCTTTGCAGCTAACGGCTCATACCTGCCCATAGCCACTTCGCGCTCACCAAACCGACCTTTGAGAACGTAACTAAGCATGCCACCATATTCCCTGGCAATAATGTTCAAGCGTTCTCGGTAGCCCAAATTAGGCGGCACAGAACTAGGGTAGGCAATAACCTCAAACCCTAGACTCTCAAAAGTAAGCTGCGATCGCAGCATATGAGGCGAGTCTGTGACCAAAATGATGCGTTTGGCGTTTTGAGGCAAGAGGAAATCGGCTGTGAACTGGGCATTTTCTTCAGTCGTGAGCGAACAGTTCTCACCGCTAATTGCCTCCTTAGGAATACCATTCTCTAGCAGTTGGCGTATCAGAAACCTTGCATCACCACGCCCACTTGCAAAAATGTGCGGTGCCCGTTGTGCCTGCCAGAGCGTCATTGTGGCGTCTATGCGATCGCGCATGAAACGATGGCCTCGACCCAAAATCACGATCGCGTCTGCTTTTGCACCTGAATCAGCCGGAATTTGGCTGGTCAGTGCCTGTGTTGCTAGAGAAAGCCCTGGTGGTGAGGTAAGGATGAGACAAGCTAACGTCAGCGCTACAACAACCTGGGTACGCCGTCGATTCCAGCGAAACCGTTTGCTCCAGAGGCGGAGTTGCGCTCGTTTGGAGGGCTGTCGTAAGAGCCACACGCACCACAACACAGCCAGAAGGAGCAGCCCCAGTACTGCAAGACGAGTGGGTAGAGAGAGCGGCTGAGTTAAGCGCTTAGAAATTAGCTGGGTAAACATGACCCACTTGCTACGTAACCGAGGGCAATCATCAGAATTTAGTATCTGGCTACTTATAGCAAAGATCTGAATCACATCTAACTCCTGGTTTGGTAGCAAAGCAATGTGTTGGTAACGGACTTGTTACAACTCTGCGCCCATTCTAAGCTGACCGTACTTGCGTATTTTGTAGTCCAGATGAACCTTACTGGCTACTCTATAAATTCTTTGTAAGAGGCGAATAGAGGCTTGGCTCAGTTCTGCTACGGTTGTGCGCTGAGTAAGAACCCAGGGTGATGCCAGGATACAGCGGATCAAGAAATGACCGGGGGCGTGATCGCATCTGTGCAGACGGCAGACCCTTGCTTGGGCGATCAAGTAATGGCTGTTCAACCTGCCAACGCTGGAGCCACAAGCTGATCCGGTGGAGCATCCTTCAGGGGGACGATCGCGGTTGGGTTAAGATCGGCGGCGGATGGCTCGCGGGGTAAAAAGCGCCCCTGCAAACCATAGCCAACGATGCCCAAATATTCTCGAAAGACTATAAAGGCTTTCGTTCTAGCATTCAAACCCTGGGGCAGCGGATTGGTGTACGGTGTCACGTCAAAGCCAAGGCTGCGAAACGTCAAGAGCGATCGCAGCATATGAGGTGCATCCGTCACCAATAAAATATGATGCACATTCCTCGGTTGCAAAAGGGCAGCCGTGAAGCGAGCGTTCTCCTCGGTGGTTCGAGAGCACGGTTCGCCCTCGATCACATCCGCAGGAATCCCTTTCTGCTCTAGCATCGTGGCAATTTCTTGGGCATCGCCCCAGCCACTGGCAAACAGCAGCGGTGCGCGACGTGCTTCCCAAAGCTGCGCTGAAACGTCAACCCGCTGGGGTCTCATTTCTTTACCGCGTCCCAGGATCACGATCGCATCCGCAGTTTGACCAGCATCAGACGGCAAGAATGTAATCAGCGCCCGACCGCCAATTTTGAGCATTGTTGGCGATAGCGCCAGTAAATAAGCCACTAAGAGCACAGTGCCTAGCCCACTAATGCGTCGTCGCCAGCGCAAACGGCGAAACAGCCACGGCAAGACCATAAGCAGCACCAATGGTGGGATTACCAGTGCAGGCGTTGTCAGCCAGTCAAAAAGCTGCCAGGAAAGGCTTGTCCAACTATTTGTCAGTGATCTTTGCGTACAGAGTGTTGGGTCTAGCATTGCTGTCACCTGATCAATTTCTTTGCCATACTCAACAACGATCGTTAGCCCTTGCATCAAAAGGGTTCGTTAGCAAAAAAAACAGTAATGAGATAAGCAAACGTCTTAATTCAGAACGTCTTGATTCAGTCGGTACTACCTTAACCTCTCTAGCACTTGATGGCAGCAGTTGGATGGGTTAATACCAATGCCTTTTTGACACGCTACAAAGCAAGATGCCTCTGCCTGTGGCTTTCCCTTTATAAACAGGATTGAGGCAGAGCAATCAGGAAAATCTGTAGCCAGTACTTTTTGCATTGGCATAAGAGAGATGCAAAAGCTTACGTTTGGGTCTCAACAGCTTGTTGATAGCGACAACAGCATTTTGCTGAGACTTGGGACGACTACCCCCCACGATCGCCCTTCAAACGATCGCATCCAAGCGCTACACTTGAGGCTACCAACGCCATTCTCTTGCCATACGGGAATGTCGCTGAGGCAAGAGCATACAGCCGTGATTCATACCGCCCCTATGCAAACCAGACCGTCTCCCGTTTCCATTCCCACAGCCAGCAACGATAGTCTGGTTATTACCTTTGCACCGTTGCTACTGTCGGACGTGTATGCACTGGCAGAGGATGATGCCAATGGAGCGATCGTGGTGATGAGCGGTACGGTGCGCCATCAAACCGATGGAAAGCCCGTGGTAGCGCTGGAATATCAGGCGTATGAACCGATGGCACTGCAAATCTTTCGCCAAATTGCAAACGATATCCACACGCGCTGGTCAGAGGCAACCCGCGTTGTGATTCATCACCGCACAGGACGGCTGACGATTGGTGAAATTAGCGTGCTGATAGCAGTCGGCTGCCCCCATCGTGCCGAGGCGTTTGAGGCGTGCCAGTACGCGATCGACACGTTGAAACACAATGCACCCATCTGGAAAAAGGAGTGGTATAGCGAGCAGGATGGCACTCTATCTAGTAGTTGGGTAAGCATTGGTGCATGTGAGCAGTCAAATGAACCCTGCTAGCTTGTCAGTGAGTTGATTCAAGGGGCATAGCTATAGTTGCTGAATCGGTTCTAGTTGCCCCTTCAATTGTTGAATGAGAGACGCGCAACGGTAGACCATCTCTGCTCGGCTGCCTACACCAAGCTTCATGAATATACGACGTAGATGGGTTGAGACAGTCCATTCGCTAATATGAAGTTGCTTTGCAATTTGCTTATTCGGTCGTCCTGAAGCAACTAATGTAGCAATTTGGAGTTCTCGTTCTGTTAATAAGTCGGCTAGATTACCCCCCGTAGAATGACAGGATGGCTCAACCTTTACGATCGCGTAAAGTTGTCCTTGTACCTTAAATCGATCAACCTCAATATAGATTTTGGATGAATGAGTTGATTGATCCGAGGAAGATTGAGCACTTAAATTAGTTTCTAAACTAATGACTAAAAACTGATCATTGTCAATTTGAAACTTGCTCAGGATAGCAGGTGATATGGATGTATCACCTGCTAATGGGCAAGACGAACGGATTGGAGCGTTCTCTCTCATAAACCTCCATGGGGGCAGAAGGAAGTTAAAACTACGACAGGAACAATCAATACCTGAGATAGGAGAACTTAGTTTGAGCTTGAGTAGGTTCGACGTTCAAAGTTAGATTGAGATTAGAACTTGCTGTGATGGGCTGGTACGCTCTAGCGGTCGGCAGAGCGCGCAAATTGAAGAGGGTAGCAAGATTTGCGCGCGAGTTAACCATTGGCTGTAAGCGATTCGCAGGCCCTGTTAAGAGAACTGTTACACCAGGACCATGACCACTTACAGTACTATCTCCATGTACAACAACGCCAATGGTGATTCGGTTCTGCCGATAGGAAGGACCAAAGCGTGTGTCACCATCATAAATGGCAACAAAATCGCCAAAGCGTAATGTTTCTAAGTGATAGTGAGCACGGACATGGGGGTCGAACAATTGAATATCGTAATCTCCTCGCCAGACAGAATTCTTCCCCAATCCGGAACCCATAATTTTGGCGGGAATACGATGCGTAACAGGAACTTGCAACCTACGATCATTTTCGCGTATACCCCATCGTTGCAGCAGTGATGGGGAACAATTTGTAACATTAATCTCTGGGCAGCCTAAAATTTTTAGTCCTAAGCCATAGCTATTAATTTGAATGCGATCGCCAATTTGCAATCGCTGCAACACAGTGGGTGGAAAGTCCACTAACACATGATCTACACCCCCATGTTTTCCAGTGACTAGACCCCGCTTGCCGTTACAGGGACCACTAATCACTCTGGCGATATTGCCCACACATGCATAGGTGATGAGTGCCAAATTCGGTCCATTGCGTGCACCAATCACTTCCCGATTGTTGTTATGCAGCGCGACACCTGGCTCGATATGATCGCCCATTAAACCCACGCAACGATCGCCCACTCGCTGATTTAGAACGATGCCACCTGTGGCAGGCAACACTCGCGGTACGCCATCATGTCCAATGCGGTAAGGATTTCCGGCTGCCACTGGATGAGCAACCTGACCCATCACTGCCACCATCACCAGGTCAGACTGGTTGATTTGAAGCGTATTGCGGTAATTAGCGGGTTGATCATTCATAATTCAAGTGATGGAATACCAGAAGCCTTGCGCGCCCTGCCAGAGATTGGTCGATAGTCCTTGATCGACTGTCGATTCATCAATTTCTGAGAAGGAATACTCATCTGACCAATCCTGGGCATAGGTTGTGCTGAGTGTGGCAGCGGCAGGAACAACCAAATGCAAAACTGCCAAATTCAATCCTGCCCAGAGAAACTTGGAAAGTCCCGCATGAACAAGCAAGTTACGAAATTGTTCTCGCTCGATGTCGGCGATCGCATTGGTTCGTTCAATTGGTTGACAGGCAATACCCCATTGTTGGAGTGTTTTGCAAAGCGCGGGAGCCTCTTCATTAACACGATGAGTCAGGATACAAGCAGGTCTCGCGGCTGCCAGTGCTGCCAGATCACGAAAGGCAAGGGTCAGAATATCTGGTTTAGAAACTTGCTGATCTAAGTGAATGTCTAAACTTTGCGCCAGCGATTCCCACCGCCAAATAATGTCGGCATCGATGCCAGTCGGAACACAAGATTCCCCAATTACATCGGCTAAAAAATGAATCTTCCAGGAGTTACGCTCGGTGCTAGTCCGAAGACGCTCCCACTCTTTGAGTGTCTGTACAACTTGCTGGGAACTGTTGCCGTACGACGGCAAGGCAATGGGCACTTGTACACTCGAAATTAAGCTGGGTTGATGAAGGTAAAACTGAGGATTGTCCAGAATATGCCAAAGTTCGCGCACAATCCAGAGTTCCATCAACTCGCCTAATTGCTTCACTAAAGGCAATCCATAGTTAGACAATGCAAGGGTTGGATCAAGCACACACGCCCAGCGACGTTGATTGAGGGTAATGGAAAAATCGGATACTAACGCTGCTGTCATGATTACAATCCTCAAATGGATGAATCAAACCACACATTAAACGGCTGCCGATTGTGCACCGAGGACGCTTCTTAAGGCTGGGGTGACACCTGAGAAACCGCGTCCCTCCGGGGTCATGCGATAGGCAGCAACCCAAGCTTCAGCGTGAGATCCCATTGGTCGCATTTCAGATTGAAAGAGAATGGGGTCGAGTGCTGTCTTGAAGTCGTTATCGGCAATAAATTGTAGAATGCGTCGTCCACTCTCTGCCATTTTTGCTCGTTGGGACGGTTCTCCAACGCCGCCTAAATAGCGGTTAGAAACCGCTTCAATCACATCCCACTTGGTATTAGCGTCAAAGGATTTCTTGATGTCAGGTGTGTCTAAAAGCTTGAGTACTTCGTTGAGATAATGCCCTGTTTCCACCGTGAGCGCCAAAATGTTGCCATAGGTGGAGCGATCGAGGGCGTAGCGCAGATCTAACCCAATGCGCTGCACTGTACCGATGCTGCCAAACGGGCGTTGCTCAATTAAGGGTCCACCGCGAATGACTTCGCCAATCAACAAATCGCGGAAGTACTGCGACACTGCCACCATAAAGCCCACAAACTGGCGATGGAAGTTGACATTTGTGATCGCCCCGACGGGTGCTTGCGCTCTGCCATAGTTGAAAGCACGACGGTAAGCAATCATGCGATCGCGCTGGTTATACCGCAGTGGTTTCCATTTATCCAGCAGGTAAAGTGCCCGCGCACCGGGTCCGCGCTGAATCCGCATCCTGCCTTCCCTAAAGAGGCGCTGTAACACCTGCACTACCTGGAACACTTTCATCCGTTCGTGCTGATAGATGTAATACAACTCTGCGGCAGCATGAAGCTGACTGGGCACGATCGAGTCATCAAAATCAGGCTGAATGTAAGGATAGGAAATGTTCTCAAAAGGAACGGCACCTTTGCCACCAAACCCAACCAGATCTAGAAAACCATCCTGGCTACCCGTACCATCAGCGGCATCCTTCAGGAGTTCGCCAAAGCGATCCTCAAACTGTTGTTCATACTGTTGTCG